>JANQSB010000036.1 GCA_028284295.1 Myxococcota bacterium
CGAGCCGGCCGCCGACTCCGGATCGGCGGGGCAAGGCCCCCGAACCGCTGCCGATGCTCGTCGTGGGCGCCCACGTGGACCATCTCGGACACGGCGACGTGGCCGGCTCGCTCGCGCGCGGCGACGAGCGCGGCCAGCTGCACCGGGGCGCCGACGACAACGCCTCCGGCGTCGCGGCCCTGCTCGAGGTCGCGCACTGGATGGCCAGCGAGCAGGAGGCGGGCCGCCTCGAGACCGTCCGGGACGTCGTGTTCGCCGCCTGGTCGGGAGAGGAGCTCGGCCTGCTCGGGTCGGCGGCGTGGGTGGAGGATCTCCATTCCGCGCAGGGCCCGCGCGACCCGGACGACCCCCACGAAGACCTCGGGAGCAGCGTGGCCGCCTACCTGAACATGGACATGGTGGGTCGACTGCGCGGGCACCTCACCGTGCTCGGTGTGGGCTCGAGCCCGGTCTGGGAGCGGGAGATCGAGCGCGGCAACGTGCCTGTGGGCCTGCCGATCGTGACCGTCGGGGACAGCTACCTGCCCACGGACGCGACCTCCTTCTATCTCAAGCGCGTCCCCATCCTGAGTGCCTTCACGGGATCGCACAGCGAGTACCACACACCCCGGGACCTGCCCGGGCTGATCGACTACGAGGGCCTCGCGGACATCGCGGCGCTGGTCGCGAGGATCAGCGCGAGACTCGCCGCGAGCCCCGAGAATCCCGAATACGTCGCCATGGCGCAGCCGGCCTCGGGACTGCCACGGGCCGGACTGCGCGTCTACCTCGGGACCATCCCCGACTATGCGGGCGGCTCCTCGCAGCCCGGCGTGAAGCTCTCGGGCGTCGCGCAAGGCGGACCCGCCGAGGTCGCCGGACTGCGGGCGGGCGACGTGATCGTCGAGGTGGGGGGGCGAAGCATCGAGAACATCTACGACTACACCTACGCGCTCGATACCCTGAAGGTGGGCGAGCCCGTCGAGGTGGTCGTGCGGCGCGGCGAGTCGCGAACCGCCGTCATGCTGACGCCGTCCTCTCGGGACTGAGGGTGACGCCGCGAGAGCACTTCGCCGCCCTCGCATCGGGCCCGGACGACGCGATCGACCTAGGAGAGGCCGCCCTGTGGCTGGCCGCCGAGGCCCGACCCGGGCTGGACGTGGCCCACTACCTGGGTCGCCTCGACGCCCTGGCCGACGAGGTGCGGCCGGCTCTTCAGGACGCCGCCTCGGAGGCGGCGCGCGTGCGACTGCTGAATCGCCACCTCTTCGAGGTGCACGGCTTCCGGGGCGACCGCGACGCCTACTACGACCCGCGCAACAGCTTCCTCGACCAGGTCCTCGACCGGAAGACCGGCATCCCGATCACGCTCTCGGTCGTCTACATCGAGGTGGCCCGACGCGTCGGACTCGACGCCGCGGGCGTGAACTTCCCCGGCCACTTCCTGGTGCGCGTCGGCCGCGAGCCGATCATCGTCGACCCCTTCGAAGGACGGCTCGCGTCCCGGGGCGAGTGCACGGTCCGGCTGCGTGCGGCGCTCGGCGACGAGGCGGAGCTCGACGACGAGCTGCTGGCCCCGACCCCGGCGCGGCGCATCCTGCTGCGGATGCTGTCGAACCTGAAGGCGATCTACGCGGGCCAGAAGGACTTCGAAGCGGCGCTCGGCTGCTGCGAGCGAAGCCTGATGCTCTTCCCCGACCTGCCCCAGGAGCTGCGGGACCGTGGGCTGATGTACCACGCCCTCGACTGTCCCCGCCCCGCGCTCGGAGACCTGGAGCGCTACCTCGAGCTCGAGCCCGAAGGCGAGGGGGTGGACACGATCCGCAGGCTCGTCGGCGAGCTCCACGCCAATCTGCCGCCGATCCATTAAGCTCCTCGCCCATGGCTGCCAAGAAGAAGACTGCCGCGAGCGGGAAGAAGACTGCCCAGAGCGGGAAGAAGGCCCAGAGCGGAAAGAAGACCGCGAAGAAGAAGGCCAGCTCGAAGAAGGCGCCCGGAGCTGCCAAGAAGAAGGCCGCGAGCAAGAAGGCAGCGGCCCCGAAGCCGGCTGCAAAGAGCGGCTTCTCCTCTCTCGACGTCAACATGGGCCACATCTTCGGCCTGCGGCCCCGGGTCGCGACCTCCTTCCGCCCCGACGACCTGCGCGAGGCCAAGCACCAGCTGCAGGAGGAGTCCTTCAAGGACGCCCACGCGGCCGCCCGGGCGGTGGCCGAGAAGGCACTCGAGCTGACCCACGACGGCGTGATCCCCGGGCGGGGTCGCCACAAGCGACGGTTCTGATCCCATGAAGAAGCAAGCCGTGATCGCCGGTGTCGGCGAATCGTCCTACCACGTCCGCGGACGCTCCCCCGACAGCGAGTTCCAGCTCGCCTGTACGGCGATCCGCAACGCCGCCGAGGATGCGGGCATCGCGCTGGCCGACATCGACGGCTTCGTCTCCTACAACGACCAACGCAACGACCCGCTGCGGCTCGCGCGGGCGCTGGGCATCCGCGACCTGCGCTGGGCCGTGCAGTCCTGGGCCGGCGGCGGCAACAACGCGGCGCACGCGGTGCAGATGGCGGATGCCGCAGTGTGCGCCGGCTACGCGGAGAACGTCGTCGCGTTTCGCGCCCTGGCACAAGGTCAGTTCGGGCGCTTCGGGCAGTCTCGCGGCGGTGGCCGGACCATGGACGGCGACATGGCGTGGAAGGCGCCCTACGGGCTGCTCTCCCCCGCCCAGGAGTGCGCGCTCCACACCGCGCGCTTCATGCACGACCACGGCATCTCCCAGGAGGCGCTCTGCGACATCTCGCTCGCCTGCTACGCGAACGCCCAGCGCAACCCGCGCGCCGTGCGCTACGGCCAGCCCCTCGACCGGGAGAAGTACCACGCGTCGCGCTGGATCGTGGAGCCCTTCCACCTCTACGACTGCTGCCCCGAGAACGACGGTGCCTCGGCGGTCGTGGTGACCACGGCCGAACGGGCACGCGACCTGAAGTCGAAGCCGGCAGCCATCCTCGCCTGCGCCCAGGGGCTCGGCCCCATGTACGGGTCGTCCGCCTTCCAGCCCCGCTGGATCGGACGCATGTACTACGACAATGTCGGCCGCAGTCTGTGGGAGCGCGCCGGTGTCGGGCCCGACGACGTCGACGTCGCGCAGTTCTACGAGAACTTCACCGGTCCGGTGCTGATCTCGCTGTGCGAGATGGGCTTCTGCAAGCCCGACGAGGTGGAGGCCTTCGTGGCGAACGGCGCCCTCGAAGGGCCGGACGCGCGCTTCCCCTTCAACACCAGCGGCGGCAACATCGGCGAGGCCTACATCCACGGCTTCGAGCTCGTGGTCGAGGCCGCGCGCCAGATCCGCGGCGAGTCCACCTGCCAGATCGCGGACGCCGAGCTCTCTCTCGTCGTCTCCGGACCCGGCTATGCCCCGGGCAGCGCACTGCTTCTCGCGAAGACCTGAGGACGAAGATGACCCGACATCTCGGCGACGACTGGGTGCTGCCCGAGCTCTCCGATCTCAACCGCCCCTTCTTCACGAGCGGCCAGGTACAGGTGCAGGTCTGCGACGACTGCGGCGTGCTGCAGCAGCCACCGGACGAGATCTGCGGAAGCTGCCAGAGCACGAAGCTCTCGTTCCGCGCGACGAGCGGCGAGGGCAGCATCGAGAGCGTCGCGGTCGTCCACCAGGCGGTGCACCCGGCCCTGAAGGACGCCTGCCCCTACGCGGTGGTCGTGGTGTCCCTCGACGACGCTCCCGGCGTCAGCGTGATCGGCAACGTGCTGAATCGCGATCCGGGCGAGGTGGCGATCGGCCAGCGGGTGCGCGCGTGCTTCGAGACCTGCCCCAGCGCCGACGGCGAGGAGACCCTGAAGATCCCCCAGTGGGAGGTCGTCTAGCCCGGCCTCTTCCGCACGAGGAGCCCCCATGCTCGAGCTCTACCACAACGCCCTGTCCAGCTGCTCCCAGAAGGTACGGCTCGTCCTCGAGACCAAGCGCCTGCCCTGGAAGAGCCACGTCGTCGACCTGCTCTCGGGCGAGCAGCACGCCCCCGAGTACGTGGCCCTGAACCCGAACCACGTGGTCCCGACCCTGATCGACGGCGAGCGGGTGCTGATCGAGTCCACGCTGATCAACGAGTACCTCGAGGACGCCCATCCCGAGGTGCCCATGCGCCCGAAGGACCCGGGTGCCTGTCACGCCATGCGCCTCTTCGTGAAGCAGATCGACGAGAAGGTGCATCCGGCCGCCGGTGTGCTCACCTACGGGATCGCGACGCGTCCGATGGTGATGCAGCTGCCGCCCGAGGAGCGCGAAGCCACCTGGTCCCAGATCCCCGATCCGGCGCGACGCGCGGCCCGCAAGAGCGTGATCGAGCACGGCGTGGCCGCCCCGGAGATGCGCGGCGCCATGGAAGCCTTCGTGGGGCTGCTCGACCGCATGCAGGAGCACCTCGCCAGGGGCCCCTGGATCAGCGGCGAGGAGTTCGGGCTGGGCGACGCCTGTGCGCTCCCCTACGTGCTGCGGCTGGAGCATCTCACCCTCGGCGGGCTCTTCGACGACGGCAACCGACCGCAGGTCAGGGACTGGTTCGAGCGGGTGCAGTCGCTCGACGCCTGGGGTCCGGCCGTGGGCGACCTGCTGCCGGAGCCGGTCCTGGAGCTGTTCCGACGCAACACGGAGGCGGTCCAGAGCGAGCTGCAGGCGCTGGTGGAGAGCCTGTAGCGCGCGACTCACGCCACCCGCCCCGTGGCGGAGGGCCGCTGGCGCCCCGGGGAGGACTCGAACCCCCGACCCGCTGCTTAGAAGGCAGCCGCTCTATCCACCTGAGCTACCGGGGCGCGGCCGGCAAAGTAGCAGCCGGGTCCCGCGGGACGGGTCGCATCGGGTCTCGTTGACACCCCACACCGCCCCCCCTAGGTTCCCCGCCCCCGAAGTGCGGTGGGCGTAGCTCAGTTGGTAGAGCTCACGGTTGTGGTCCGTGCGGTCGCGGGTTCGAGTCCCGTCGCCCACCCCACCGGGGCGGCCCGGGCGCCTCATGCGGCGCGCCGCCGGCCATTCCGGTTCACTCCGGGCCGCGCCCGGGGCCACCGGGCACGGCCTCCGCGTCGGCCTGGCCCGGACGGCCCCACGGGGCGATTTTCCTGAGTGATCCCGGCCGTCTGCGCGGCTGCTTGCCTCTCGTCAAAGCTTCGTTCGCGGCGCGAATCCTGTCGCTGTCGGGGGTCCGTCGGCGCTAGAATCGGGGACTTCAACCGCGCGCTGCAGGTGCCCCCCCGATGAGTCGAATCCGTGCCGCCAGGCAGGCCCTTGGATGGACCCAGAACGACCTCGCCCAACGGGCGGGTGTCTCGACCCGGACCATCCACGCGATCGAGAAGGGGCGGCCCTGTCGACAGGCCACCAAGCGTCACATCCTGAACGCGCTCGGTGTGCCGTGGGAGAACCGGGCCGACTACTTCACCGTGGCCAAGCCCGTTCGCCGCGACAAGTCACGGCCCGAAGCCGGCGAAGTCCGCAGCGCCTGAAGCGCGCGCGAGGTCACGCCTCAAGCTTCGATCGCGGTCCGCAAGGTGTCGGCCAGATCGACGGCCTCGGCGGCGGTGCGCGCCATGAACTCCGACAGCAGCCGACTCGCCTCCACCCCGTCTCCCGAGACGAACGCGGTGCGCGCCGCCGACTCGGCGCCACGCCGCTCGATGTCGAGCTGATCCTCGAACGCCCGCCAGGCGTCGCGGAGGACCGGCGTGTGGCGCGCGAAGTCCCGGGATGCCGCTTCGGACAGGCGATGGAAGGCCCACCACGCCGAGACGCCCTCGCACTGCTCGCCGCCCAGCGACAGGAGCTGCGGAATCTCACCCGCCAGGTACACCGGCAGGAAGACACCGGTGCAGGGCGTCCCGAACGAGACCCAGACCGGCCAGGCGCCGTTGCGGTCGCGCGGCAACGAAGCCACGAGGCTGGCCGTGGTGGTCCCGACGGGCTCACTGTGCATGCACAGCGTGAAGTAGCGCTCGTCTTCGACCGTGACGCCGGCGGGCGGCGCGATGCCGCCGTCCAGGTGGTCGCGCAGTGCCTGCTGCAGGTAGGGGACGTCGATCTCCCCACGACCCCGGTCGAGCAGGTCGCGGGAGCGACGCAGTCGGCCTTCGGAGATCCGTCCCGGCACCTCCGGGTGCCGGTAGGCGCCGGCGACGTCCAAGCGACCCCGGTCGTTCCACCAGCCCTCGCGACGCGCGAACGAGTCGAGGTCGCGCGACGCGATCCCCCAGTCCGCGCCGAGAGTGAGGTGGTTGGTGAGCGCGGCGAGGTCGCTGCGACGCGCCGCCCAGTGACGACCCGAGGTCTCGAGCAGCCAGGCCTCTTCCGGATCCGCGATGAGGAAGCTGTTGTGGTAGCCGGTGGCACCCGGGCCCAGTGCCGAGCCGCCCTGACCGTGCACCTCGAGCAGTGAAGCGATGCCCTCCAGCGCCTCGCGCGCGTCGCGACCGCGCTCCAGCCCCAGACGCACCAGGTCCATGCCGATCAGCCCCGGCTCCTCCTCGACGGGCTCGCGGGAGAAGACCGTCTGGTTGCCGATCGCGACACCGTGCTCGTTGACGCCGTGCTCGAAGCCCCAGACCCACCAGGGCGAGTGCCCGAGCACGCCATAGGTCTCTCCCACCTGCGGGATGTCGATGTGGGTACAGCGAACCCTCGCACCGCGGGGGTGCACCGCCGGCTGGAACTGAAGCAGCGGCTGGCACTCTCCCCGCTTGCGATCGCTGTTCTTGGCGAACAGCGTCGTGCCGGTTCGGGTGTTGGCACCCGTGGCGACGAGGGAGTCGCACATGCTCGGATGCTAGCAGCGGTCGCCCCGCGCCCCGCCGCAATCCCGTGTCAGGCCCCGGGGCCGCGGGAGTCGCTCGAGTCGCGTCCGGACTGCTCGAGCAGTCTCGCATCCAGCACCGCACGGATGTCGGCGTGCTCCTTCTCACCCAGGCGGAAACGCAGCAGGAGCAGGGTGCCGATGCCGTAGCAGACCGCCGGCAGCAGACAGAAGAGAGCCCGGATGGCGAACTTCGCCTCTTCGGTCTGCTCCACGTTGGGCTCGAATCCCGCGCCCGAAAGCACCAACCCCGTCACGAAGGCGATCCCCGAGCCGGCGCTCTTGCGCACCAGATTCCAGACCGCGAGGTAGCTGCCTTCCTTGCGTTCGCCCGTCGTGTACTCGTCGTAGTCGATGACGTCTGCGTTGATCGAAGGGCCGACCACGGCACCGATGCCGGCCGCCACCCCGAGCGCCGCGGCAACGGCGTAGATGGGCAGACCCGGCTCCTCGATGGGCAGGAAGGAGAGGAAGGCCATCGAGGTGAGCCCCATGCTCCAGATCCACAGTCGCTTCTTGCCCACCGTGCGCGAGAGCCGCATCCACAGCGGCACGAAGACGAACTGCGGCACCGTGTAGGTGAGCAGGATGGGGACCAGCTGCTCCTTCATCGGGACCACGTACTCGACCAGGTACGGGACCAGCAATCCGACACTGGCGACGCCGAAGGTCTCGATGCCGTAGACGAGCAGGATCAGCCGGGAGTGGGGGTTCTTGAAGACGTCGACCAGCGACTTCAGCGGGCTCGTCCCGCCGCGGCCCTGGTAGTCGGCGCGCTCGGGGAGCCGCCAGGTGGACCACAGCACCACCGATGCGACGCTGATGCCCGCGACGATCGAGATCGCGAACGCCGCGAAGCGCTTGTCCTCGGCCATGTTCATGATCTGCAGCGACACCAGGCCCAGCAGCATGCCGCCCACCCCGATCATCTGACGCCAGCCCCAGAGCCGCGTGCGCTCGTGGTGGTTCGGCGTGAGCTCCATGCCGGCAGCGCCATGAGGCACCCAGAAGGCGGTGCCCGCCGTCTCGTAGAGGACGAGTGCGACCCCCATCCACACCACCAGGGCGGCCGGCCCGAGCGAGCGGGGTGGGGACCAGATGGCGAAGAGGGTCAGCGCCATCGGGATGGCGGCGGCGAACATCCACACCCGGCGCCGGCCGAAGCGGGACCGGGTGCGGTCGGAGAGGTACCCGGCCAGGGGATCGGACACCGCATCCCAGAGCCGCGAGGCCGCGATGATCGACCCCATGGCGGCCGGCGCGATCAACAGCACGTCCGTCGCGAACTTCATCAGGTAGGTGCCGAAGAGCAGCGACATGATCCCGAACGCCACCGCCGGGAAGGAGAAGGCCCAGATGACCCCGAAGTCGAGCACTTCCGCGCCGGCGCGTCCGATGGCCGCGTCGGAGACCGTCTCCGGCTCGACGTGCCGGGCAACCGCGGGCGTCGCCGCCGCGTCCGATTCCGCGGCGTCGCGCGCGTCGGCCTCCATCCGGCGAGCATAGCCGGCCGGGCGCTGCACTCCGAGCCGGCGGCTCGCACCCTGCTAGAGTCGCCGCCCCATGCCGACGCCGAACGACGGATCACGGCCCCCGCTCGACCTGAGCCGCGTCTTCGAGCTCGAGCCCCACGGCCCCGACACCTACGTGGGCGAGAGCCCGCCCTACGAGTGGGGAAGGATCTACGGCGGGCTGGTAGTCGCCCAGGCCCTGTGGGCCGCGACCCAGACCGTCGACCCGAAGTACGCCGTCCACTCGCTGCACGCCTACTTCATCCTGGGCGGAGACCTGCGAGAGCCCGTTCGCTACGAGGTCGATCGCGTTCGCAACGGTCGCTCGTTCACGACCCGACGGGTCGCAGCGCGCCAGAGTGGCGGGGCCATCCTGACCCTGGGCTGCTCGTACCAGGTCGCCGAGGACGGTCCCGAGACCCAGTCGGCCGAGCTGCCGAAGGGCATCCCCTCTCCGGACGACCTGAAGGCCGAGTGGGACGCCGGCGCGCACCGCTGCAGCGTGCCGATGCCGAAGTCTCCACCGCGCTCGGTGGCCTGGGGCCGGTTCCCGGAGGCGCTGGGTGACGACCCCCGGCTGCACGCGGCGGCGCTCGCCTATCTCTCGGACATGAATCCCATGAGCGCCATCCATCGCTCGCACCCCGACGACGACGCCGGCGGCCTGATGGGCGCCAGCCTCGACCACGCCATGTGGTTCCACCGACCCATGCGGGCCGACGACTGGGTGCTGATCGACATGAACGCCCACGGCATGATCGGCAGCCGGGGACTGGCGACCGGTCTCGTCTTCCGGGCCGACGGTACCCACGTCGCGACGATCGCCCAGGAGGGGCTGCTGCGGGTGTCGCGCAAGTGAGGCGACCGGGGTGGCGGGGCGGGCCGCTGCTGGCCGCGGTCCTGGCGGTGTCGCTCGTCGCGACCAGCGGCTGCGCGGCGATGTTCCGCGGCCGCCACCAGATCGTCCGGCTCGACATCCAGCCCCCCGGCCACGTCGTCGTCTACGAGGGCCGCACCCTGCGGAGCGGCGACAAGATCACCGTCGAGAAGTGGGGCGAGCCGCCGCGCGTCTCGTTCGCGGGCGAGAAGCAGTCCGTGCAGCAGGACCTGCAGTTCTCCGCGGACCCCTGGCTCATCGCCGACACCGCGCTGCTGCTGCTCGGCATCATCCCGGGCCTGATCGCCCTGGGCGTCGACTTCGGCACCGGCACCTGGCGCAAGCTCGACGACCCGCAACGCATCTACGAGCCGGCCGCCCGGCCGGCCGCGAGCGTCGGCGACGGCTAGGAGCGCTCCGGAGCTCGACTAGAACTCGCCGGACAGGTCGTAGCTGCCGGTTCGCTCCTTCGTTTCCTGCAGGTACTGCAGGGTGTGCTCGCCCAGGGCGATCTTGTCGCCGTGCTTGAGATCGCTGAACTCGACCCGGCTGCCGTTCACGAAGGTGCCGTTGGTGCTGCGCATGTCGCGGATCTTGAAGCCGTCGTTCCCGAGCTCGATCCGGGCATGGTTGCCCGACATGGCCTCGTCCTGCAGCGTGATGTCCGCGTCGTCGCCACGGCCGATCACGTAGCAGTCGCTCGTGAGCGGGTACTCGGATCCGGCGGCAGGCCCTTCCACGATCACCAGCGTCGACCGATGACGCGCCAGGAACATGGCGCTGTTGACGTCGGAGCGGGTGATCGGCCGGGTATGTCCATCCTTCATCGAACCATCCTTCCTGGCTGCAAGCGCAGCGACACGCACGGGTTCGCCCCCTCATCGGTGCCGCCGAGCACCCGCTTGAGGGCCGAGGCCTCCAGGTCCAGAGCCTGTCCCCCAGGGACCAAACCCTGGGACGCCGCCCCCGCTGGCAGGACCCGCACCCCTCCGGTACCAACTGCCCCGACCCGAGGTTCCGGGCGGCCCACCGCCCGCAAGAAGCCCCAAGCGCGCGCCGGTAGCTCAGCTGGATAGAGCATCAGGCTTCGAACCTGAGGGTCGGGGGTTCGAATCCCCCCCGGCGTGCCATCCGAAGCGACCACGTCGCGCCCACCACAGCCCCGGAGTCCCCGCCCCAAGCAGCCGCGGATTCGGTAGCCGAGCGAACAGCGAGGCGGCGAACCCCTCCCGGCGTGCCAGTGAATCCGCGCACCTACGTGCGCGTTGATTTCACGTCGTCAGGTCGGTCTTCCGTCCAGCGTGACTCGCGCGACTAGACCGTACGCACCAAGTGCTTGACCGTGCTCGCCTTCTCACTCACGCTCTGTGACTCAGAACAGCGAAGGCGCTAGTCACAATCTGGTCACACCGGCCACCCGCGTGTACGAGCACAACACGGCGCCTGGCGCAGTAGCCACGTCGTCGCGGATCGACAATCGAAGCCCGAGGGTCCGACAACCGATGAGAGATCGTCGATGGACCGACTGGCCTCCCAGAAGTGATGGTGACCGAGGACCTACGAATCGACCAAGTATCGGGAGGCGACCATGTTCAAGACGGTCACCGGTGGCTGCTACTGCGGGGCAATCCGTTATGAGTCGACGAAACCGCCTGTCACGACGGGCATGTGCCATTGCCGGATGTGCCAGCGTTGGACAGGGATGGCTGCAGGAACGGGCGCCTTCTTCGATCTCGACAGCTTCCGGTTCACGAAGGGGGAACCGGCCAGGTTCATGACCTCACCGATTCTCGAGAGGCACTTCTGTCCGGAGTGTGGAACGCACATTGGGCACAGCTATGCGACCGGGGACATGAGCAACCAGGAGAGTATCTTCATCGGCACGCTGGATGAGCCGCTCGAGATCGAATCCCCTGCGTTCCATTTCGGGGTCGAGGACCATCTGCCGGGCTGGATACAACTGCAGGAAGGCATTCCACAGGTTCGCGCGGACAGTTCGCCACTTATCAAGAAGGCCTTCGAGCAAGTGCGCTCGAAGTCCGGGGACGGATAGGGGACCCTACGAATGCCTCGCCGCTCGGCCGGGCCTCGCCTTCTTCGCCGCGCGGCACCCGTGGAACATCCGCCAGAACTTTCGCTCCGCGGCGTGACTCACGCCGAGTCACCGCGCGAAACGCTCATCGGGTGAGGTCCCGGAAGGCTCTCGCTCGTGTGACCAATTTTTGCCCGTATTCCCGTTCATCCCCGGTTGAGATCGCGAAACCATTTGAATTTCTTGAAGGTCCGTCCAGGCTTCGAACCTGAGGGTCGGGGGTTCGAATCCCTCCCGGCGTGCCACACGAGACGACTCCGAATCGCACACCCCTACCCCGGCGTTGCCCGACGCAAGCAGCCGCGGATTCGGGAGCCGAGCGAGCAGCGAGGCGGCGAAGCCCTCCCGGCGTGCCAGTCCTTGCGACACTTCCAGCGTCATCGCGATGATCGTCGTAGTGGCGGTCATCTCGCGATTGACGAACGACTGGCCGCCGCGCCGCGGGCGGCACGAACTTCGGGGGCCTAGGCCAGCTCCGCCAGCAGGTGCGCGGCCAAGACCTCCGGCTCATCGACGCTCATCCAGTGCGAGGCGCCGTGGCAGACGAGCTGCTCGAGGTCGCTTTCTTGGAGCCAGGCGACCGAGCGCTCGGAGCAGTTGGCGGGGTCGTATACGTAGGTTGTACGAGCCGCCGCTGCGAGCACCTTGCCCGGGACCTGCGCCGACGAGAACCGGTGCGCATCGTTGCCGAGCTCCCAGAGTGCCCGAGGGTCCGCGCGGGCAACCACGCGCCGATAGCGGGCAACGATCGGGTCCGAGGCGCCGAGCTCGTCCAGCCGTGCGAGGAAGGCGGCGCGGAAGGAAGTCGCATCGGCGTACTCCGAAGCAGTGCCCGAGAAGTACGCATCCTCGGCCGTGAGGTTGCCCTCGAGCGAGACGATCCGCGAGATCGGGCTGCCGGGCTCGCTCGCCGCAAGCGAGACGACGACCGAGCCGAGCGAGTGGCCAACCGCGATCCCGGCCCCGATCGCTCGCGCTCGCTGCGCCACGAAGCGCGCGAGCGAAGCCAACGAGGTGCCGCCGGCGAGCGGCGGCGCGCCGAAGCCGGGAAGGTCGATCGGGTGCAGCTCGAACCGCGTCGCGAGTGGCGTCTCGAGCAGGCCGTCGTACAGGCTCGCGTCGTCCCCGAACCCGGCGACGAGCACGATCGCACGGGCTTCTCCGCTCGGGGTCGAGGCTTCCTCCACCAGCTCAGCTTGCCACGCAAGCCGGCGCCGTCGCAACGCGCCCGAGCGTCGAACCAGACTCGAGGACGTCCTCCACCGGTCTCGCGCTTCGTCCGCATCGTCTCGACGATCAGGCCCTGGGCGGCGATGCCCTCCCGGCGTGCCATGCAGGACGAGTCGGACGCTGGACGATCGATCACCGGGATCGCGCCCGGAACGAGAATCGCCGCGACTCCCCCATGAAGGCGGGTCTTCTCGGGTAGAATCGGCTTCGTGCTGGAACCCATCCACACCGTCGGCCCGTGCCGAAGCCTGCCCACCCGTCGGCTCGACGCAGTCCGTCGCTCGCGCCACGTGGGGGCCCGCGCATGAGCTTCCTCGACGACGTCGGCCGGGCGCGCGCGCTCCTCGAGGAGCACGGACGCGTCTCGCTGCGTGGGCTGCGCCGGCAATTCGAGCTCGACGACGACGCGCTCGAAGCGCTGGTCGAAGGGCTCGTCGACGTCATGCAGGTGGCGCGGCGCGATGGCAACGTGCTGACCTGGACCCATGGCGACGCCCCGCGCAC
>JANQSB010000039.1 GCA_028284295.1 Myxococcota bacterium
GTCGCCTTCGTAGGGATGGAGCTCGACCCGGGTCGCGAGCTTGCGGGCGATGGACTCGCTGTCGTCGGCGCTGCGGGTGTCGACCACCACCACGAGCTCGCGGCAGAACGCGAGCGCCCGCAGGCAGGGCTCGAGGGTGGCGGCGTCGTTGCAGGCCATCACGCAGGCGCTGATCGGGAGCCCCCGGGCCCCGCCCGCGCTCACCCGCGGACCCGCTCGACCTGCCGAACCCCTTTGACCCGCTGGATCTCCTTCATCACGTTGTTCAGCGACTCGACGTCCGCGACTCCCAGCTCGAAGCTCTGGATCGCGATGTCGCCCTCGCCGGTGGTGATGGTGGCCGCACGGATGTTCACTCCGGCCGCCGAGATCGATCGCGTGACCTTGGCCAGGATCCCGGGCTGATCGATGGAGGTGACCCGCACCTTGATCGCGCGCTCCTCGCGCGGCTCGTCGTCCGCCCAGTCGACGTCGATGCGACGATCGGGCTCCAGCTCGAAGACCCGCGGACAGTCCCGGGCGTGCACCGTCACGCCGCGGCCCCGCGTCACGAAGCCGATCACGTCGTCTCCGGGCAGCGGCTCACAGCAGCCCCCGAAGCGCACCAGGACGTCCGGCAGACCGGACACGCGAATCCCGGGCCCACGCTCGGGTCGCTTCTCGCGCCGGAAGAGGCTGCGCAGGCGTCCGGGCGGCGCCTCCTTGGGCGGCCGGGAAGGCTCCTCGCCCCGCAGCTTCGCGACGAGCCCTACCGCCGAGAGCTTTCCGTAGCCGACGGCCGAGTAGAGCTCGTCGACGCTCCCGCTCTTCCCTTCGCTCCGCGCGAGCGACTCGAGCTCGCCGTTCTTGAGGAGACTGTCGAAGGACATCTTGTGCTTGCGACACTCGCGCTCGAGCAGGTCGCGTCCGAGCTGGACCGAGCGCTCACGTCCCTGCACCCGCAACGCGTGGCGGATTCGGGTTCGCGCCTTGCTCGAGACCACGAAGTCCAGCCAGTCCTTGCGCGGGAACTGCCGGGCGCTGGTCTGGATCTCGACCGTGTCCCCGTTGTGGAGCACGTGGCGCAGCGGTACCTGCTTGCCGTTCACCTTCGAGCCGGCACACTGGTCCCCCACCTCGCTGTGGATCGCGTACGCGAAGTCGAGGGCCGTGGCGCGCTGCGGCAGCGTCACGACGTCGCCCGTCGGCGTGAAGACGAAGACCTCCTCGGCGAAGAGGTCGACCTTGACGGTGTCGAGGAACTCGTGCGGGTCGGCCAGGTCGCGCTGCCACTCGAGAAGCTGGCGCAGCCAAGCGAACTTCTCGGCGTCCTGCCCGTCCGTGTCGAAGCGCCCCTCCTTGTATTTCCAGTGGGCCGCGATGCCCAGCTCGGCGTTCCGGTGCATCTCCTCGGTCCGGATCTGCACCTCCATCCGCTCCCCGTAGGCACCGATCACGGTGGTGTGGAGCGACTGGTAGCCATTGGGCTTCGGCAGGGCCACGTAGTCCTTGAAGCGGGCGGGCACCGGCCGCCAGGTACTGTGGACGATGCCGAGCACCGCATAGCAATCGGTCGTGCTTCCACCGGCGATCACGATGCGGAAGGCGATCATGTCGTAGATCTCGTCCAGACTGACGCCCTGGCTCTGCATCTTCGCGTGGATGGAGGAGAGGTCCTTGAGACGTCCCGTCACCTCCACGGAGAGGCCGGTGCTGACCAGGGTCGACGAGATCTCGCCGATGACCTCCTCGATGTACTTCTCGCGTTCGGCGCGATTGCCGGCGATCTGCTCCTCGAGCTCACTCACGATCTCGGGGTGCAGGGTCCGGAAGGCCAGGCTCTCGAGCTCCTGCTTCATCCAGTGGATGCCGAGCCGGTGCGCGAGGGGCGCGTAGATGTCCAGGGTCTCCTGGGCGATCCGCCGCGCGGAGTCCTCCTTCATGTACTTGAGGGTCCGCATGTTGTGGAGGCGGTCGGCCAGCTTGATGAGCAGGATCCGGATGTCCTCCGACATCGCCACGAGCATCTTGCGGAAGTTCTCGGCCTGACGGGCGCGCACGGAGGTGAACTCGATCCGCGCGATCTTGGTCAGGCCCTCGACCAGGAAGGCGACCTGCTCGCCGAAGTGGCGGACCAGCTCCTCCCGGGTGGTCAGGGTGTCTTCCAGGGTGTCGTGAAGCAGCCCGGCGGCCACCGTCACGTCGTCGACCCGCATCTGGACCAGGATGCCGGCCACCTCGAGGGGGTGGACCAGGTAGGGCTCGCCCGAGAGCCGCTCCTGGCCCTCGTGCACCTTGGCGGAGAACACGTAGGCGCGCTGGAGCAGCTCCAGGTCGGTGCCCGGGTTGTACTCGAGCATCTGGTCGGCGACGTCGTTGAAGCGCAGCATCGCGGGAAAGCCCTGACTTTCTTCTTCTAGACCGGCAACTTATCAGTCATCGGCCGCGCCCCGCCAGTGCTTGAAGACCTGCGCGCGCCCGTGGCGCTCTCGCGCCTCTGCGGTGCGCCCGGCCCTCTCGGCCTCGACGATGCCCAGGAGGTCCGCCACCGCCTGGTCCACCTCCCGGTTGACGACCGCGTAGTCGAAGAACGCGATGGCCTCGAGCTCCTGCTCGGCGATCGCCAGGCGCTTCGAGATGGTCTCCTCGTCGTCACTCCCCCGCCCCCGGAGTCGGTCCCGCAGGGCGTCCATGCTGGGAGGCAGCAGGAAGACGAAGCAGGCGTCCCGTCGGCGCTCTCGGAACTGACGAGCCCCCTTCACCTCGATCTCGACGAGCAGGTCCCAGCCGGCCGCCAGGGGCTCCTCGAGGGACGCCCAGCTGGTTCCGTACAGGTTTCCGTTGTACTCCGCGTACTCGAGGAACGCATCCTGCTGGACCAGCTCCTGGAAGCGGGACGCGGGGACGAAGTGGTAGTCGACCCCGTCACGCTCGGCGGGCCGCGGCGCACGCGTCGTGTGGGACACCGAGAAGCGGAGCCGGGGATCGCGCTCCAGAGCCGCGCGACAGACCGTGGTCTTGCCGGTGCCCGAAGGTGCGGCCACGACGAAGGGGCGCCCGTTGGCCGCCCGCGACTGCCGCCCTTCCTGCGGGCTCACGAGCTCGCGCTGGGATCGCCCGGCTCAAGGCGGGCAGCGATCGTCTCCGGGTTGATCGCGGACAGGATGACGTGGTCGCTGTCGGTCACGACGATCGATCGCGTGCGACGGCCCTGGGTGGCGTCCACGAGCTTTCCCCGCTCGCTCGCCTCCTCCCGCAGGCGGCGCATCGGAGACGAGCCGGGCACGACCACCGCCACGATGCGCGAGGCCAGGACCAGGTTGCCGTAGCCGATGTTCAGCAGGCCGGGCGCGGAGCCCCCTCCCTCGCGTGCGGGCCGGCTCTCGACCTTGAGCAGCTTGCGATTGGCGGATGCGCCCGCGGCGCTTCGACTCCGGCTCTTGCTCTTGCTCGAACTACTCAACGTTCTGCACCTGCTCCCGAATGCGTTCCAGCTCGGTCTTGAGATCGACGACCAGATGAGCGAGGTCGGCGTCACTGCCCTTGGATCCGATGGTGTTGGTCTCGCGCCCCATCTCCTGGATCAGGAAGTCCAGACGCCGCCCGACCACCTCGCCCTCGGCGAGCGAGCGGGCGAACTGGTCGAGGTGGCTGCGCAGCCGGACGATCTCCTCGGTGACATCGAGACGGTCGGCCGCGATGATGATCTCCTGATGCAGACGCGCCTCGTCGAGGAGTCCGGTCTCGAGCTCGAGCTGCTCGGTGCGGCGCCGGAGCTTGTCGCGAACCGACTGCACGACGCCCTCGGCGCGCGTCTCGATCTGGTCCACCAACCGACCGATCCCGTCGAGTCGCGAGCGGAGATCGCGGTCGAGGCTCTCTCCCTCGCGGGCCCGCATGGCCTCGAGCGCGTCGAGCGCCTGGTCCCAGGCAAGGCCCGCCGCTTCGGCGAGCCGTTCGGGGTCGAGCTCGCGCTCCACCGAGCGCACGACGCCCGGCACGGCGAGCAGGTCGGCGACTCGCAGCTCCGCCTGCAGGTCGTGCTCGCGAGCCAGCTCCCGAGCGGCTTCCACCAGCCGTGCGAAGCCCTCCGGGTCGACCTCCAGGGTCGGGCCCGTGGGCGCACCACCCGCCGCCACGACGCTGGCATCGATACGACCGCGACTGAGGCGCGCCTGGGCGCGGGCCTTGAGGTCGGGCTCGCAGGCCGACAGGGCCCGCGGAAGGCGCGCCCTCACGTCGAGATTCCGGTGGTTCACGCTGCGGATCTCGACCTCGAAGGGCATGCCATCGAGCTCGAAGGCCGCGCGACCGAAGCCGGTCATGCTGCGAATCAAGTCTTCCCTCCGGTCTCCACGGGCGGCTCGGCTTCGGACAGGGCGGCGGAGCGCACGGCGGGCAGCGAGGCGAGCAGCTCCTCGGCACTCGCGGTGGCGGTACCGGCCTTCTGCACCACCACCGAGGCCGCCGCGTTGGCGAGCACGCATGCCTGCCACAGGTCCGCCCCCGCCCGTCGGGCCAGGGCGAGGGTGGAGATGATCGTGTCGCCCGCACCCTGGACGTCGAAGACCTCGTGTCGCAGGGTCGGGACCCGGACGGCAGGGGCATCCCCGGCGAAGAGCGTGATGCCCTCGGCGCCGCGGGTGACGACCCAGTCGGCTCCCCGGGCGCGCTTGCGCAGCTCCGCGCCGATGGCTTCGAGCTCGGCGCCGGGGCCGAGCCCGCAGAGAAGCTCTGCTTCGCGCAGGTTCGGCTTGACGAGCGCGGCGCCCGAGAAGGGCTCCAGGCTCTCCTTGGGGTCGACGAAGACGGGCAGCTCCGCGTCCGCGCAAGCCCGCATCAGCTCCTGCCCCAGCTCGCCCGCGAAGAGCCCCTTCGCGTAGTCCTCGGCGATCACCGCGTCGGCGACCGCGAGGCGTGCGCGGATCCGCTCGCCGAGAGCGCGCTCGTC
>JANQSB010000042.1 GCA_028284295.1 Myxococcota bacterium
GCGATCGGGGTCGAACGCGGCACGCAGCCTGCGCATGGCATCGAGGTCGGCCTCGCTGAAGACCAGCGGCAGGTAGTCGCGCTTCTCGACCCCCACACCGTGCTCGCCCGTGATCACCCCACCCGCCGCCACGCAGGTCTCGAGGATCTCCTCGCCCGCCGCCACGACCCGGCGCCGCTCGTCCTCGTCGCGACGATCGAAGGAGATGTTCGGATGCAGGTTTCCATCGCCCGCGTGGAAGACGTTCGAGAGCTTCAGTCGATGGCGGTCGCAGATCTCGCAGACCTTCTCGAGCACCTCCGGGAGCTTCGCCCGGGGAACGACGGCGTCGTGGACGTAGAGGTCCGGTGCCAGGCGACCCATGGCACCGAAGGCGCCCTTGCGGGCCCGCCAGAACAAGGTGCGCTCCTCGTCGCTGGCCGCGACCCGCACCTCGCTGGCCGCGTGAGCTCGCGCGATCTCCGCCACCTGCTCGACCTGGGCGGCGAGCGTGACCGCCGCGCCGTCGAGCTCGCAGATGAGCACGGCGCCGGCGTCCCGGGGCAGCCCGGCCGCGTACACGCTGTCCTCGACGGCTGCGATGGTGCGCTGGTCGACGATTTCGAGCGCGGCGGGGACCATGCCCCGGCCGATCACCTCCCCCACCGCGCGACAGGCGCTGACCACGTCCGGGAAGACCAGCAGCAGGGTCTCCACGGCTTCGGGAATCGCGGTCAGCCGCACCGTCACCTCGGTGACGATGCCGAGAGTGCCCTCGCTGCCCACGAAGGCGCCCACCAGGTCGAGCCCGCTCGCGAAGCCGGTGCGTGACCCCAGGCCCAGGATCTCGCCGTCCGGAAGCACCACGGTCAACGCGAGCACGTGATCCGTCGTGGCGCCGTACTTCAAGGTGTGGGGACCGCCCGAGTTCTCGGCCACGTTGCCACCGATGGTGCAGACGAGCTGGCTCGACGGGTCCGGGGCGTAGAAGAGCCCATGCCGGGCGATGGCCTTCGAGAGGTCCGCGTTGACGATCCCGGGCTGCACCACTGCCAGACGGTTCTCGGCATCGACCTCGAGCAGCCGCTTCATGCGCGAGCACTCCACCACCACGCTTCCCGGGACGGGATGCGCGCCGCCCGAAAGGCCCGTTCCCGCCCCGCGCGGAACGAAGGGGACGCCCGCCTCGCGGCAGGCGCGGACCACCGCGGATACCTGGGCGGTGGTCTCGGGCAGCACCACCAGGCTCGGCCGGCAGCCTTCCAGGGTGAGCCCGTCGCACTCGTAGACGAAGAGCTCGTCGTCCCGGGTGAGCACGCCTTCGGCGCCGACCACCGCCACGAGACGTCGCGCCAGGGACGCGACGTCCGCCGGAGTCGCGGGCGAAAGGTGGGCCTCGGCGCTCACCTCAGGCGAGGCCGAGCCTCTCGAGATCGTCCTCGTCCAGGCCCAGGTAGTGGCCGACCTCGTGCCGCACGGTGATCTGGATCTGGTCGATCAGGTCCTCGCGGTCCTGGCAGATCTTCTCGAGGTTCTTCTTGAACAGGATGATGCGGTCGATGTCCGGCATCTGGTCCGTGACCGACGCCTGGGTGCGGGGAACTCCCACGAAGATCCCGAGGATCTGCGGCGAGACGTCCTCGCTCTGCACCAGCTCGACCGAGGGGAAGTCCTCGACGAGCACCGGCACGTTCTCCATCGTGTCGCGGACCGAGCGGGGCAGGTTGGCGAGAGCCTCGTCCATGACGCCGCGGAAGAACTCCTCCGACACCTCGGCGGGTACCGGGTAGTGGTGGGGGTCGAGGGCGTTCGCGCGCGCGAAGCAGCGCGACGCCTCTTCGGGGTCGCCCGCCCGTTCCAGCACCAGGCCGTAGTGGTAGACGGCGTGCGCCGCGTCGGGATCCAGCGCCACCGCATGCTCGAGGACCCGCTGTGCCTCGCTGTAGCGACCCAGCTCGAACAGCACCTGACCCTCGAAGGCGCTGTAGACCGGCTGGTCGCCCGCGGCCTTCAGGGCCCGGCGCACCAGGAAGACCGCGCCCTCGAGGTCGTCGAGATAGAAGAGCGCCTTGGCCTTGAGGTAGTAGACCTCGCTCTGCAGGGTGCGGTCGGGACGCGGCAGCTCGGGGCGACCGGTGAGGAGCTCGTCGCACAGCTCGAGAGCCTGCTCGAACTCGCCCAGCTCCTCGATCAGCAGCTCGACCCGGTTCAGGTGGGCCGCCGTGAACTTGGGGTCGGTGCGAGCCGCGGCCTCGAACTCGAAGAGGGCTTCGTCGATCCGGCCCTCGTCCCACTGGATCTCCCCGCGGCCGTTGTGGGCCTCGGCACCGCCCGGATGCACGCGCAGTGCCTCGTCGAGCCAGGCGAGAGCCTCCTCGATCCGGCCGCTATGGGAAGCCTCCATGGCTTGATCCAAGCAGTCCCAGTAGCGGTCTTTGTCGTTCTTCATGGGCCTGGGTCGGGGGCCTGGCGTCGGGAGACGGGGCCGGGTGTCCGCGGGGCGGGCGCGCTTCGGCGCACTCGCAGCGCGACCCGGCGATGGTAGCAGCCGGGGGGTGCCACTGCCTGCGGGGGACGCGCGGCCAAGCCCCTCCAAGCACCCGGGCTGAGGACGATTTCCCCGATCCGGTTGACTGCGGTGCCCGTCGTGGGAGACGATGCGGGCCCGCATGGCGCAGGCCGCACCCACCTCTCCCCGGGATCCGGGGTCCGCAGATCCCGGGCCTTCGCCGACGAGCCCCGGCTACGCCCGCTATGCGCTGGGCCTGCTCCTCGTCGTCTACGTCTTCAACTTCATCGACCGGCAGATCCTCTCGATCCTGCTGGAGGACATCCGCGCCGAGATCGCGCTCAGCGATGCCCAGCTGGGCTTCCTGGGCGGGATCGCCTTCGCGCTCTTCTACACCTTCGCGGGCATTCCCATCGCGCGCTGGGCCGATCGCGGCTCGCGGCGCAACATCATCGCGCTCTCGGTGGTGGTGTGGAGCCTGATGACGGCACTGACCGGCACGGCCCGGAGCTTCGCCATGCTGCTGGTGACGCGCATCGGTGTCGGAATCGGCGAGGCCGGCTGCTCGCCGCCCGCCCATTCACTGATCTCCGCCTACTTCCCTCCCGAGCGCCGCGCGACCGCCCTCTCGATCTACTCCCTCGGCATCCCCCTCGGCGGCGCGCTGGGCACCCTGATCGGCGCCTGGGTGGGCGCGTGGTTCGGCTGGCGGATGGCCTTCGCGGCGGTCGGTCTCCCTGGAGTCCTCCTGGCCGGGGTCGTGTGGCTGACCCTTCGGGAGCCTGCGCGCGGGGGCACCGATGTGAGCGTCGCCGAGCCCACCCGCGGCGAGGAGTCGGCCTGGGACGTCATCCGCTTCATGGCGCGCTTGACTTCCTTCCGTCACCTCGCCTGGGCGGGTGCTCTGCACGCCTTCGTGGGCTACGGCGCCGCCTACTTCGTGCCGTCCTTCTTCGCCCGGGTCCACGAGATGGGGCTCGAGGAGCGCGGAACCTGGCTCGCGATCCTGTCGCTGATCGGAGCCGTCGGCACCTACCTGGGGGGTGCCGTGTCGGACCGCCTCTCCCCGCGCGACGTCCGCTGGTACATGTGGGTCCCCGCAATCGCCACGGTGCTGGGCGTCCCCATCGCTCTGGGCTTCTACCTGTCACCGGATCCCTACGTGGCTCTCTCGGTGGGCGTGCTCTCGTCGATCGCGGGACCCATGTACCTGGGTCCGACCTTCGCGATGACGCAATCGCTGGTGCGGCCCCACATGCGGGCGATGGCCTCGGCGATCCTGCTCTTCATCCTCAACCTGATCGGTCTCGGCATCGGGCCGTGGTTCGTCGGTTTCGCGAGCGACCTGCTGGCGCCGAGCTTCGGTGTGGAGTCGATCCGCTACGCACTCGTCGGCATCGTGGTGACCGGGAACGCGTGGGCCGCGGTCCACTATTTCCTGGCGGCGCGCAGCCTGTCGGACGACCTCCAGCGGAAGAACGGCTGAGCGCGGCCGACCCGTCGTCACACGATCCTCACAAACCCGTGTGGGGGAGTTCACTCATGCGATGCGCGCATAGCGTGTGCTAGAAAACCCAGGGGAAGACGGCAACGCCTTCCCACCCCAAAGCAAACAAGCAACACCCAGAGCTAGACCAAGGACTCAACAGCCCGCATCCTGTTCAGTCCGGCACGGCCCGCCTCCTGGAGGCGGGCCGTGTTTTGTTTTCGCTGAGCAGGGCCGGAGAAGGCCGGCCCTGCTCGCGCTGAGAGCTCTTTTCGCTGACGCCTCGCGGAGAAGGCCGCTCGACGTCGCGCTGGGCCGCGGGCGCTGGTTAGCGGATGTGGCGCTTTCGGTATTCGGCGAAGTCGGTTTGGAGTCCTTCGGTGGTGAAGCCGAACTCCGTCGGGTCGTAGTCGTGGGCGGGGCGCTTCTCGCGGGCGTTGTCCTCGAGCCATCTCTTCATCGAGGCTTCCGCGCTGGGGTCCTGCGGGACTCCGAGCCACTCGTGGATTCGCTTCGCCTCGCCGAGGGGGTCGCGGCCCACCGCACGGTAGTCGACGTCCAGGAAGCGGTCCGGATCACGACGGTCTCGCGCGCGCAGACAGCGCTCGAGCGCCCAGCGAAAGCGATCGCGCACCCGCGCCCCGCAGCGGAGCGGATCGACGGTGTCGCTGTTCAGCTCCCGCAGCGCGCGGTACATGCTGGCGCCGGAAGGAATCGTCTCCACCGGGTCGCGGTGGGTCTGCAGGACCTGGGCACCCGGGAAGACCTCGAACAGGGTGTCCACGTAGGCGAGATGGAAGGGCGACTTCAGGATCCAGCGGGCACCCTCCGCGCCGCGCCCGACCTGCTTCTGCTGCCACTGGATGAAGCGGAGCAGGCGCGCCAGGTAGCGGTACGACTCCGTCAGGTCCTGGGCGTCCAGCCAGGTGCTGTAGCCGGGGACCTCGGCGGCGGACTCGGGCACCCAGCTCGTGAAGGCGTGCTCGAGCAGCATCACCTCTTCGTCGGCGCCTTCCGCGTCCCAGGGGTGCACGGTCGCGAGCACCGGCACGGCTTCCAGGGTGAGTCGGACCTCCTCGTGGGCGGCCGCGATGCGGGGATCGTCGGGACCGCGCCAGTCGCTGCCCTCGAAGGGCGCCGGATGACGCACCTCCCACCAGGCCGCGGTCCGGAAGGCACCCCCGGCACCCAGCAGGCGGTGCAGTCGCGTGGTGCCGGTGCGCATGAGACCCACGATGACCACCGGGTCGCCGAGATCCTCGTCGAGGATCTCCGGGTGCTCACCGATGAAGCGCTCCACCCGCAGGCGCGTCGAGAGGCTGTCCACCAGGCGTGCGTGCTGGGTGGCACGGCCGCTCTCGTGGAGCGCCCCCTCCTCGTCGAGCGCGCGACACAGCACCGAGAGTCCTTCACGGAACGGGTGCTCGCGGAAGTGCTCGAGCCCCGTCGCGTGGCGCGCCTCGGCGAGGATTTGCTCGGGATCGAGACTCGTCGGCAGGGTCTCGGATGCGGAAGCCACGGCTTCCACGATAGCCCACGCTCAGGTGTGGGATGGGTCCTCGTCTTCCAGCGCGAAGCTCGGCAGCTTCGTGATGTCGGGCAGGTCACCGCGTGCCAGCCTCGCGTCGACCGCCGCCACCATGCGCGGCGCGAAGAAGGGTCCGATCTCGCGCCACCAGGCCGCACCGCCCGGCGTCGCCAGGTTGCACGCGAACCAGTCCAGGTAGGCGTGGTAGGTCTCGTCCTCGAGCGCTCCCGACTCGTGCAGCGCGAAGGCCCCCTGCATGAAGAGCGCGAGATCGTTGATGATCCCCGAGAAGGCGCTGCGATCGCCGAAGGGAAGGTCGGGGTAGTGGCGCAGGCCCCGCGCGTACTCGTCCGAGCGGCCGGTCATCAGCTGCAGGCGATTGAACTCGCGGTAGCCCGCCACCACCTCCTGCCGACTGGCCGTCTTCAGGGCGGCGGTGTTCTGGCGAACCTGCACCGCCAGGTAGACGAGCGTGACGAGGACCGCGATCCCCCCCACGAAGTCCCCGATGGCACCGAGCGACTCGATCAAGCGATCTTCCTCCAGGCCACCGGACAGGAGCTCCGGTGCCGAGCACGAACGCGAGAGCGGATGGCGAGCTTGGTGGGCCCTCCTGGGTTCGAACCAGGGACCATCCGGTTATGAGCCGGTTGCTCTAACCCCTGAGCTAAGGGCCCGCGCCGGGAAGGCTAGGGAAGGTCTTCACGGGGTGCAGACCCGTGGCTCGAACGGGGAGCGTTCGGCAGCGGACCGCTTCGCGTGCTTGTGGGGTACCGCCATCCGGGGCAACATCGGTCGCCATGGGGGAGGCTTCGGGCGCGACTCATTGTGTGGCGGTGATCGGTGGCGCGACTGCCGGGGCCGAGGTCGCCGGGCGTCTGGCAGAGCACGGATGTGAGGTCGTAGTCTTCGAGCAGAACCCGCGGCCCTACGGGAAGATCGAGGACGGCCTGCCCTCCTGGCACGTCGCCCTGCGCCGCAAGGAGTACGACAGCATTCGCGCCAAGCTGTCACACCCGAAGGTGCACTTCGTCCCCAACACGAAGGTCGGTGAGGACGTCGGCTTCGAGGACCTGACGGGCGGGTGGGGCTTCTCGGCGGTGGTGCTCGCGAACGGCGCCTGGCGCGACCGCAAGCTGCCCGTCGACGGCGCCGACGACTGGGTGGGCAAGGGCCTCGTCTACCAGAATCCCTTCGTGATCTCCTTCAACCACCAGGACGACCCCGACTACCCGGGCGAGCGCTTCGAGTACCCCGACGGGTGCCTGGTGGTGGGCGGGGGACTCGCGTCCATCGACGTGTCCAAGATCCTGATGCTCGAGAACGTCAAGCGGGTGCTCGCCGAGCGCGGCATCGAGGCCAGCGTGCACGAGCTCGAGGTGAAGGGCATTCCGAAGATCCTGGCCGGGCACGGACTCTCCTATGACGAGCTCGGCCTCGAGGGCTGCACCCTCTTCTACCGGCGACGCGTGGAGGACATGCCCCTGATGGAGGCGCCCGAGGGCGCCGACGAGGCAAGGCTCGAGAAGGTCCGCAAGGGCCGGGCGCGGATGCTCGCGAAGGCCCAGGAGAAGTACTGCTTCGACGTCGAGCCGCTCTCCGCGCCCGATGGGCTGGTCGTCGAGGACGACCGGCTGGTGGGGCTCCGCTTCCGAAGGACGAAGATCGAGGGCGGTCGGGTGGTGCCCACCGACGAGACCTACGAGCGGCGGGGTACCTGGGTGATCAGCTCCATCGGCAGCATCCCCGAGCCCATCCCCGGCATCCCCATGAAGGGGGAGCTCTTCGACTTCGCGGATTGGGAGCACGGACGCATCGACGGCTTCCCGAACCTCTTCTCGGTGGGCAACGTGGTCACGGGCAAGGGCAACATCGTCGCGTCCCGCAAGCACGCCGCCCAGGTGTCGGAAGAAGCCATCGAGGGCTTCCTGGGGCTTTCCGGCGACGAGGCCCGCACGGGTGAGGGAGATGCCGAGAGCAACGTGACGAGCGCCGCCCGGGCAACCGCGGACCACGTCGCCGCGAGCCTCGGCCACGCCCCGGAGCCCGAGGTGATGGCCGAGATCCGGCGACGTGTCCAGGAGCGCCAGAAGGCCGTCGGCTATCCCGGCGACCTCGAGTCGTGGATCGACCAGGTCGGCGAGCCCGCCTGAGCCGGCGGCTCCAGGCGGGCCCGCCGACCTGGACGATCCACGACTCGAGGTCGCCGGGATAGCCGACGGCCTTCTGGCGCACCTGGACACGTCGCCGGATCCCGGCCATCACCTCGGGCTCCGGGGCGTGGCCGAGGCTCGCGGCGACGTGGCCCGCGGTTGCCCGGGCGGCGCTCGTC
>JANQSB010000043.1 GCA_028284295.1 Myxococcota bacterium
CAGCGGGCCACGTGATCGAGTGCGGCACCCAGGCGACCGGCGGCAACTACTCGTTCTTCACCGAGGTCCCGGGCATGGAGCGGGTCGGCTTCCCCTTCGCGGAGATCGCCGCCGACGGCTCGTCGGTCATCGGGAAGCACGAGGGCACCGGCGGCGAGGTGTCGATCGGCACGGTCACCTCGCAGCTCCTCTACGAGATCGGCGGACCCGAGTACTTCGGCCCGGACGTGACCACCCGCTTCGACACCATCCAGCTCGAGACCGTGGGCCCGGATCGCGTCCGCATGCACGGCATCCAGGGCGAGCCGCCGCCCAGCAGCCTCAAGGTCTGCATCAATCGGCCCGGCGGCTTCCGGCAGGACTTCAACGTCTGCCTGACGGGCCTCGACATCGAAGCCAAGGCGCGCCTGGTCGAGGACGCCTTCTGGGAGGCTTGTCCGCACGCGCGGGAGGACTTCGCCGAGGTGAAGACCCGCCTGGTCCGCACCGACAAGGACGATCCCGCAAGCAACGAGGAGGCGACGGCCTTCCTGCGCATCTCCATCAAGGACCCGGACGAGAAGAAGGTCGGGCGGGCGGTGTCGAACGCCATGATCGAGCTGGCGCTGGCCTCCATCCCGGGCTTCACGAGCGTGGGCGGCGGCCCCGGCGGCGGGCGTCCCTTCGGCGTCTACGAGCCCGCACGGGTTCCGGCGGCCATCGTGCCGCAGGAAGTCGTCGTGCTCGGAGGTGAGACCCACGAGGTGTCGTCGGTGATCCCCGACGGCCCCTCCGACCTGCAGCTGCCCCCGGAGCCGGACGCGCCGGCCGCTTCGGGCGCGACCCGACGGGCGCCCATCGGGACGCTCGTCGGCTGCCGCTCCGGCGACAAGGGCGGCAATGCGAACCTGGGCGTCTTCGCACGCAGCGACGAGGCCTGGGCCTGGCTCGACTCCTTCCTCAGCGTGGAGAAGCTGCGCGAGCTGCTGCCCGAGGCGGCCGAGCTGCCGATCGATCGCCACCGGCTGCCGGCGATCCGATCGCTGAACTTCGTCCTGCACGGACTGCTCGAGGAGGGCGTAGCCGCCTCGACGCGCCAGGACGGGCAGGCGAAGAGCCTGGGCGAGTGGCTCCGGGCGCGGGTCGTGGAGCTTCCGGAGGCACTGCTCTCTTGACGGCTGCGACGCCCGAGACGCGGGTCCGCTTCCCGGGCGTTCGCGCGCCGAAGCCGCTGCTCTCCCAGCAGTCCGAGCGCGAGCTCAGCGCGCGCCAGCTCGAGCTGCTCGACGAGCTCGAGGAGCAGCTCATCCGGACGGGTCTCGCGGATCTCACCATGGCCGAGATCGCGGCCCGGGTCGGCTGCTCGCTGCGCACCCTCTACGGCATCGCACCCAGCAAGGACGAGCTGCTGCTGACCGTGGTGGACCGTCGACTGCACCGGATCGGGCGCGCCGCCGTGGAGGTGCTGGATCCGGGCGACACACCCATGGACAGCCTGCGCAGCTACCTGCGCGCCGCCCACGAGGCCGTGCAGCCCGAGGCGGTGACCCTCTCGAGCGACCTCGCCAGCGTGGCCGGCGCCAGCCGCCTGATCGACTCCCACGCGAGCTACCTCACGGCCGTCGCCCAGAGCCTGCTCGATCTGGCGGTCGCCCGGGGACAGATCGCGGCCGTGGACACGGCGGCCGTCGCTCACGTCCTGGGAAATCTGGGCCTGGAGTTCGCGCGACCGGAGTTCGCAGAGATCACCCAGGCGTCGCCCAAGGAGACGGCGGACCAGGTGGCGGACCTGATCCTCGAGGGGCTGATGTCGAGAGGCCGGTCCCACGGAGACACGTGAGCGACCCGCCCACCTCGCGGGTCGAGGGTCGCGGCTGGCTGCTCGCCATCGGCCTGCCGCTCGTGCTCTTCGCATCGCTCTACGCGCGATCGATCCCCTACGACTTCGTCTGGACCGATCACACGGAGATCGAGGCGGGACTGCTGATCCGCCCCCCCGCTCGCTGGGCGGCCGCCTTCACCCAACCCATGTACCGGAGCGCCGCCGCACTCGGTGCGGTGCAGCCCTACTACCGACCCGTCAAGGTCCTCGTCGTGAGCGCGGTCGACCACGTCTTCGGCCGCGACCCCGCCGCCTTCCGCGCCGTCAACCTGTTGGTCGGCGCGACGACCGTCGCGCTGTTCGCGAGTCTCGTCCTGCTGCTCTTCGGGGACCCGCGAGCCGCGGCACTGTCCGCCGCGATCGTCGCCGTCCATCCCGTGGGCATCGAGAGCTGGGTGTGGATCGCGGGCATCGATCACGCGCTGGCCCTGCTCTTCACGATCGCATCCCTGACCGCCGCCTGTCTGCTCGTGCGCGGCGGAAGCCCCGGCCGACGCGTCGGCCTCGGCGCACTCTCCGTTGTCTGCCTGGCGCTGGGCCTGGGGTCGAAGGAGTCGGCCTCTGCCGGCCCCTTCCTGCTCCTGGCCTGCCTGTGGGTGCTCCGGAGACGGGCGGGAGGCGGGAAGGGAAGCGACTTCGAGTCCCGCAGCGCGGTCGCGATCCTGGCGCTGCAGCTCGGCCTCGTCGCCATCTACTGGCTCGTCTGGAGGCCCGGGGTCCTGGGCACCGTCGGGGCCGGCACCCCGCCGATCGGGAACTCCTGGTCGCTCCACGAGCTGACCGTGCTCGCGAGCTGGCCCGATCGCATCGCCTGGCTCTTCCTGCCCCTCGCGTCGACGACGAGCGACGTGACGCCGGTGGTCCGGGAGATCCTGACTCCGTCCGCCTGGCTGGGAGGGGTGCTGGCCGGGAGCGCGCCGCTCGTCTTCGGGCTCCTGCTGCGACGGGACCAGCCGATGGCGGCGTTGGGATGGCTCTGGATCTGGATCGCCTTCGCCCCGACCTCCGGGATCGTGCCGCTGTCGCACCTGGTCGCCGAGCGCCACGTCGCGCTGCCGGCCTTCGGGGCGGCGCTCGTC
>JANQSB010000056.1 GCA_028284295.1 Myxococcota bacterium
GACGAGCCGTCCGCACACGAAGATCCAGGCCGGAACGGCCGCGTAGCCTTCCAGCAGGTGGCGTACGCCCCGGTACATGCGCAACGCCGACGCGTCGGGCGCGCCGTTCTCGAGACCTTCGATGGCGGGAAGCATCGCCTGTCGCAAGGAGGCGCCGATGCGCTCCTTCGCGTCGGCATCCCGCAGCACCACGAAGGCCCAGCCCTGGCTGTTGCCGGGGCTCGAGGCGCGTGTCGCCGCGTGCACCAGCGTGCGGAGCTGTGACTCGGGCACCGGGTCGGGCTCCAGATGCCGCATGGCGCGGCAGCTCTCCATCGCCTCGAAGACCTCCACCTCAATCTCCCCGTCTGACGAGCGCGTGCAAGCGGTCGGTGGCGGCGCCGCTGGGCAGGACGAAGAGCCCGTCCGCCTCCACGAAGCAGTCGCCGCCGTCGGCGTCCCGCAACGCCCCGACGACGTCGATCTTGCGCCCGTCGACCCGATCGATGCGCACCTCGAACTCGAGCTCGCGGAAGAGCGGAGTCGGCTTCCGGTACGCGAGCGTGAGCGATGCGGTCATCGCGGGAAGCCCCAGCTCCAGGGTGTGATGGCCGAGGATCTGGTCGAAGAAGCAGGCCACGTGTCCGCCGTGGACGCAGCCGGGAGGCCCCTCGAAGACGACCCCGAAGCGCACCCGACCCCGGGTGACCCCGTCCTCGGTTCCGATCGTGTGCTCGGCGGCCAGCGGGTGGTAGTCGGGCAGCATGACGCCGTCCACGTAGTAGGGCCGCGCGTCGTCGGGCTCGCCCGCCCGCCCCAGGCGGAGCGCGTCGTCCTGCCGGGCCACACCCGCGAGAGTGCGCTCGAGCCCATCGACGCGCTCCCGCGCGGCCGCGAGCTCCGGGGGAGCCCCCTCGACCCGCAGCATGGCGTCGACCATGCGCCTCACGCTGACGCCGAGCGCGACGAGATCGGCGGAGGCGACGTCGCCGATGCCGGAGAGCTGGGACTTCTTCATCGGTCCTTCTTCTCTCGGCTCTTCACTCAAGCGTCGCGGTACTGCCTGCCCCGTGCGCGGACGGCGGCCAGCAGACCCAGATCGTTCTCCTCCATCGCATAGCCCTCCGGGTGCGGCGGCCGCCCCGGCATGCCGAGCGCTTCGAGCACCGCGGGCTGGGCGTAGTAGCAGCGGTAGAGGTGGAAGAGCAGCGCCGGGACGAAGGCGGGCTGCTCCCCGGAGAGCGCTTCGAGGCGCGCCTGCCGGGCTTCGAGGGACGACGAGGCGAAGTCCGCGCCCAAGGCCTGGAGCCCGGGATCGATCACGGGCCCGAGCTCGTCCCGGGGGAGCTCGCCCGCCAGCCCGAGCGCACCGGCACCGGGCATGCCCCGCTCTTCGCAGGGGGGAATCAAGGTGTCGAGCACGGCCTCGAGGAGCGCTTCCTGTTCGGCTTGATCGGGCACGGCGGGTCGGACTCCTTCCAGGAGATCAGTCGAAGAGGCGGTCGAGTCGCTGCTTGATCTGGTCGGCCACGTAGAGGGACAGGGCCTGGATGGTGTTGGTGGGGTTCACGGCACCGGAGGTCACGAAGATGCTGCCGTCCACGATGAAGAGGTTCTTGACGTCGTGGCAGCGCCCCCACTCGTTGACCACCGATCGCTCCGGGTCCCGGCCCATGCGCGCGGTCCCCATCAGGTGCCAGCCCGCCGGAGGCAGCGGCGAGATCGCGGTCGTGCTGTGGGCCCCGCTGGCCTCGAGGACCTCCCGGCCCCGCGCCACGGCGTGGTCGAGCATCGCGAGGCTGTTGTCACTGAGTCGATACTCGATCCGGGGGCAGGGGATGCCGTCCGAATCGAGGAGCTCCGGGTCGATGACCACGCGATTGCACTCTTCCGGCAGGTCCTCACAGATGATCACCATGCCGGCGGTGCGATCGAAGAGCTTCTCGTAGGCGTCGTGGTGATCGGCACCCCAGGGAAGGGCTCCAGACGACATGCCGGTGAGCGCGGTGGCCACCGTTCCGCGGCCGCGCAGGATCTCGAACGAGTAGCCGCGTGAGAAGCCGCGGGCGGGATCGGTCTCGTAGAACTCCTGGCTCATCAGACAGCAGCCCGTCGGACCCTTGTAGCCCTCGAGCGGCTCGTGGAAGAGCCCGGTCACCATCGCATAGGGGTGGAACATCAGGTTCCGGCCCACCAGGCCACTGCGGTTCGCGAGTCCGTCCGGGAACTGCTTCGAGGCGGAGTTCAGCAGCAGCCGGGGCGTGCCCACGCCGTTGCAGGCGACGATCACGATCTCGGCTCGCTGCTCCTGCAGATTGCCCTCGGCGTCGTAGTAGAGCGCGCCGTTCGCGAGCCCGTTCTCGTCGACGGTGATCTCCCGCACCCGGCTCCGCGTCCGCAGCTCCACCCCCGCCCGCACGGCGGCGGGCCAGTAGGTCAGGTCGGTGCTGGCCTTCGCGCCCTGGGCGCAGCCGGTGATGCAGGGCCCCAGGTTGATGCAGGCCGCCCGGCCTTCGTAGTCCCGGGTGGCGATGGCACTGTCCGACGGCCACCAGTGCCAGCCCAGACGATCGAAGCCCCGCGCCAGGGTGTGGCCCACCTTGCCCAGCGACACGGGCGGCAGCGGGACCTTCTTGGGCGGGTAGGCGGGATCTCCTTCGAGGCCGGCGGTCCCCATCATGCGGTCGTTGTCGGCGTAGAAGGGCTCGAGGGTCGGGTAGTCGATCGGCCAGTCGTCGCCGACGCCATCCAGGCTCTTCACCCGGAAGTCCGAGGGATGGAGGCGTGGGAAGTGCGCGGCGTACAGGATGGTGCTGCCGCCCACGGCGTTGAAGTTCGAGATCCGGATCGGCGAATCGCCGTCGTTGATGGGATAGTCCTCGACCCGACCGCGTGTGTTCGGGCTGAGCGACATGGGCCCCATGCCCTGGCTCTCCCAGTCGAGAGAGGTGCTGGGATAGCGGGCGGGGTCCATCCAGTCGCCCTGCTCGAGGCACAGGATCCGCATCCGCGTATCCGACAGACTCCAGGCCATCGCGGCGCCAGCCGCTCCGGCACCGATGATCAGGACGTCGACGGGATCGTGAGGCATGCCCGGAGCGTAGAGCAGATCCCGGGGCGCTCGGCAGCCCCGCAGCGACGGCCCTCAGCCCCCATGCGCGCGGCGCCGGCGCCGGCGCCTGGAGACGACGGCCAGGGCGGCGATCCCGGCGAGTGCCGCGAGCCGGGCATCCGGCTCGGGGACCGGGACGAGCGACGCCACCGCGATCGAGCTCGGTGCGCCGGGCTCGAGCGCCTCGAGCTGCACGTCGCCGGCGGCCGGGGGCCGATCGGCGTCGAAGCCGAAGCTCACCATCGTGCCCCAGCCGAGCGACGCGCCCGGCGGCGCCTGCCAGGAGATCCCGTCCGGCTCCACGGTCGCCGTCCAGTCCCGGGCCGGGTCGTCGCCCAGCCCGCGCGAGTCGAGGTTCTCGACGACTCCGGGCAGCCGCGGGACGCGGAAGGTCTCGATCCGACGATCGAAGTCGAAGTTCATCAACGCGTACTCGTAGTGGACGCGATCGTTGCCGAGATCGGTCGTGGTGACGGCCAGCTGCAGGCGACCTTCTCCGGTGTCGACCATCTCGAGGCTCGCGCCGGGGATCACGTCGAGGATCGAGCCCTGCACGAAGTCGCCGACCTCCGAGAAGCTGTACAGGTTGCCCTGCAGGTTCGGATCGACCTCCTGTCGGCCCATGCCGTTGAGGAGGTCGACGTCGTCGGCCACGATGTACCAGGCGTCCGCGAAGTAGCGCGCATCGGCGACGAGCAGCTCGGCGTCGGGCACCACGAGGCGGTGCTCGTAGTCGTCGTGGTAGCCGGGGTCGTTGTCGCCCCAGTGGTCGCGATAGTCGTCGGCGTCGTCCGTGGCGGGGTCGCAGGGCGGAACGATCTGGGCCAGGCACTGGTCGAAGTGCGAGCCGATCCGGGTCCACGCGCCCGTGTAGGCCGAGACCTCGTCGCGCGGGCCCAGATACTGACGGTTGGCATTGGTGGTGCCGCCGTAGATGTCGCCGCACCCGGGATACAGGAGCGGGGCATCGCCCTCGCACTCGCACTCGCCCGAGAAGTCGAAGTTGAGGGCCCGGAAGGCGTGCTTCACGTCCGACACACCCAGCTGGACGAAGCTCCCGTCCGCGTCGAGCCGGTAGAGGGACATGGAGAGATAGGGGTGCGCGCCGACTCCATCCCCGTACTCGAGCGGCTGGATGGACTCGAACCACTCGACGGTCCCGACGCCGACGTTCTCGAGCCGGGCGCTGAGGGTGAGGGCGACCCGAACCCCGGCCTGGCGGCGGAGCTGGGAGACGGCGCTCAGGCGGGTGAGCGCGACGTCGATGTCGCCCGGGGTCGCCTGGCAGGTCTCCCCGGCGCCGCGACCGCCCGCGACCTCCGGCGGGATCATGGCCGGCAAGGTGACGTTGGCCGTGCCCACGAAGGCGCCGCCGAGCGCCGGGCGACCGAGGCGTGCCGCGAGCTCGGGCGAGGCGTGGATCGAGACGTTCTGGACCAGCAGCTCCTGCCGGTCGAGGGAGGTCGTGAACTGCATGTCGCGCAGCACGAACCAACGTCGACCGCCGGCGTCGAACCAATCGAAGTCGTCGGGGCGCGGGGCGACCCGGAGGTCGACACCTTCGAGGGAGACGAGCTCTCCGTCGGGCAGCCGTAACACGAAGCCGCCTTCGTGCACGAGCCGACCGGCGTCGAAGTGCTGGAAGGCGCCCCCGGGCGCGCGGAACTCGAGGCGCGAGCCGTCCGCGCTGCGGAAGGCCAACCCGGGATGACCGGGCGCGCGAGCGCTGGGGGTGGCCGACACCACGTCGATGCCCATGTCGGCGAGGATCTGGTGGTCGAGATCGATGGCCGTGATCGCGCTGGGCGCCACCCAGTGGTCCGCGGCGCTGCCGGGCGCCAGCAGCAGGAGAGCGAGCGACACGACGAGGGACGGAAGAGACAGCACGGTTCGAGCAGGCACGCTGCGAGCTTAGCGGCCCCGGTGCTCGGGAGAGAGTCCGAAGCGCGTTCGCGAGGGCCCGCACGGCCTCGTGTAAGCTCCCGCGGCCATGCTTCCCCAAGGTGTCCCCGGGGCCGCCCTTCGGCTCGCGCTCGCGTTCCTCTTCTGCACATGGACGGTGGAAGAGCTGCGCGCGGACAGCGCATCGGAAACCGCGTCGAGCGTCCGAAGCGAAGCCGACTATGCCGCTCTTCTGGACCGGGAAGGCGCCGGCGCCTTCGCGCGCCTGCGCGCCACGCCGGATCGCGGGGCGGCCCTCACCGCGTATCCCCAGCTCGTCGCCGCGTATCGCCGGAGCGTCGACGCCCTCTACGAAGCCGCCTCGCCCCACGCGAGCCGATTCCCGGCCTGGTACGCCGATCGGCTGCTCGAGATCGGACTCGCGGACCTCGGAGAGAAGGATGCGGAGTTCCTCCTCGCAGAGCTCGAGAGCGGCGACTTCGACCGGGTGGTACATGCCTACTACCTGATCTCCCACAGCCGCCTCTCCCTGACCTCGGCAACCGGCTCGGCCGCGCCTTCCACCCTCTGGACCCGGATGGTGGCGGTCGCCCGCGGCGACGCGGAGAACCGCTTCTGGATCTCCCTGGCCCTGGCGGAGAGCCGGCTGCTCCCGGGGGAGAGCTTCGATCGCATGCGAACGAAGGTCGCCGAGGGCGCCGAGACGGTCGTGGAGCGCATCGGCCGCAACGCCGACTTCCTCGGTCCTCGCATCCACCAGGTGCTCGGGATCGACCCGCCCGATCCCGACGTCGCGCACCTCCGGATCCGAACCGCGCGCGATGCCGCCGAGGCCCGGGTCCGCGAGCACGCGCTGCGTGCACTCGGTCGCGAAGCCGCGTACGAGAAGGTGGGGACCGAGCTCTCCGAGATGGAGAGCGGAGAGTTCCGCTCGCACCGATTCCTGGCGCTGATGGAGCACGAGCTTCCCTTCCTGCTCG
>JANQSB010000058.1 GCA_028284295.1 Myxococcota bacterium
ATTCTCGAAACGCCGCGAGCCGTGGAAGCCCGAGCTGCGGTCGATGTCGACGTCCTGGTACAGCACGAAGTGCGAGGACTCGCGCTTCTCGAATTCTCCGTCCGCGCCGCGGTCGCGGGCGACCGCCTCGGGCGCCAGGACGGCGGCCCCGAAGGCGATGGTAGAGGCGACGACGAGCGCGGAGGCGAGCGGAGCCCTGCTCATCCCAGCGGATAGCGCAGCTCGCGAGACACCGCGTCGCAAGCCGCCAGGGTCTCCGCCGACAGGGTCAGGTCCGCGGCCGCCAGGGTCTCGTCGAGCTGCTCGACGGTGGTCGCGCCGATCAGGGTCGAGGCCACGAAGTCGTGCTGCAGGCTCCAGGCGGTGGCGAAGGTGACGATGCCGTGGCCCGCTTCGCGGGCGATCTCCTCGAAGCGCTCCACCGAGGCGAGACTGCGCTCGTTGATGAAGCGCGCCGTCATCGTGGCGCCACGGGCCGGGTCCTTGCGATAGCTGCTGAAGCGCGCCCCTTCGGGCCAGGCCCCATCCGCGTACTTCCCGCTGAGCACACCGCCCGCGATCGGGCTGTAGGGCAGCAGGCTCACGGACTCGCGTCGGCACACCTCGGCCAGCTCGTCCTCGAAGCGGCGATTGAGCAGGCTGAAGTTGTTCTGGATGGTCTCGTAGCGGGCCGTGCCGTGTCGGTCCGCCGCCCACAGGCTCTTGGTCAGCCCGTACGCGCTCTGGTTCGAGCATCCGATGGCGCGGACCTTGCCCTCCTCCACCAGGCGATCGAGCGCCTCGAGGGTCTGCTCGATGGGGAAGTCCGGATCGGGCCAGTGGGTCTGATAGAGGTCGATGTAGTCGGTACCGAGGCGGCGCAGACTCTCTTCGACCGCCCGCTCGACGTTGTGGCGATCGAGCCCGGTGTGTCCCGAACGCAGCGGACCGAGGAACCACCCTCCCCCGGGCCCGGCGACCTTGGTGGCCAGGATGACCGAGTCGCGCGGGCGGCCCTTCAGCCACTTGCCGCAGATCTCCTCCGTGCGACCCGCGTACTTCTTGTTCGGGGGCACCGGGTACATCTCGGCCGTGTCGAGGAAGTTCACTCCGGCGTCGAAGGCCTTGTCGAGGATCCGGATCCCGGTCGCCTCGTCGGCCATGGTGCCGAAGGTCATCGTGCCCATGCCGATCTCGGAAACGACGAGACCGGTCCGACCCAGCCGATTCTGCCTCATGCGACCTCCGCGCTCGTGCGGTGGTCGACGCTAGCACTCCCGCAGATCGGGCCGGTCCGGGAGGGTCTGCACAGGCTGCAGCCCCCGCAGCAAGCAAACGCGAAGCGGAGCTAGAAGGGGTAGGAGCCGAAGGTCAGATACTTGAGAGCGGCCTTGCCGGCCTTCTTGGCGAGCTCGGCGAACTGGCGCGCGTAGATCTCGGCCCAGTTGGGCTCTTCGTACTCGGGGCAAAGACGCACCCGGCGCTGCTTGAGGCGATCGATGTGGGCCAGGGTGTGGCTGAGCCACAGCTCGTCGCCGCGCGAGTCGGCCATCTCGGCCACGTTCACGAAGTGCGCCACCTGGCGGGTGATGCGGCGGCACTCGGCCTTGTTGGACGGCACGGCTGCGGCCGGGGTCGCCAGCAGCAGCACGGTCGCGACCAGCCCGGCCAGCAAGTGGATGGAAACACGAGCACTCCGGCGCATGAAAGCCTCGCAGTGGGGGGGCGCTTCGATTCGACGAGCCGTCGCCGCCGAGCGACAGCCCTCGTCCACTGCATCGGCCGCAGCTGCCGGTTGCTGAAGCCCCGGGCCTGGCCCGGGTGCCCGAGCGCTCGCGTCGGCCCCCTCGGGGAGAACCGTGGGGAGACGGAGTTGGCGCCGGAACCCGTCGGAGGCGGCTCA
>JANQSB010000059.1 GCA_028284295.1 Myxococcota bacterium
GGTCTCGGGGCCCCGGGGCATGGCACCACCCTAGGGAAGGCCTGCACAAGGTGCAAACCCCGCAGCAAGCGAACGCGAAGCGTTCGCCAGCTAGGAGCCTGACCCAAGACTCGCTCGCGCCGTCCTGACGCCGATGCATCGCCGCTGCCGGCGTTGCGCTGCGTCGCCGTAGCGCGAACTACGGCCTCCTCGCGCGCCTTGGCAGCGGCGCGCCTCGACGCCAGTACTTTCCGCGGGAGTCTTGGGTCAGGCTCCTAGCCGGCGAACGCTGCGCGTTCGCTTCCGGCGGGGTCTGCAGCGTGTGCAGAGCTTGCCTAGCGTCCCTTCCAGTTCGGCTTGCGCTTCTCTGCGAAGGCCTTCGGCCCTTCGACCCAGTCCTCGCTCTTCATCATGGTGCGGACCGCGTCGTAGCGCGCCTCCATCGCGGCCTCGATGGTCCCGTAGGCCAGGCCCTGCATGGCGGCCTGCTTGGTGGCCCGCACCGACAGGGGCGAGCACTCGCAGATCTGCTCGGCCCAGCGGCGCGCCGTCGGCATGAGCTCGCCCGCAGGCACCACCTCGTTCACGAAGCCGAGCGTCTGGCCTTCGCGCGCGTCCACGCGCCGCCCGGTGAGCATCATGCCCATGGCGTGCTTCAGGCCGATCTGACGCGGGAGTCGGTGCATCCCGCCGGCCAGGGCGGCCAGCCCGACCCGCGGCTCCGGCAACGCGAACTTCGCGTCCTCGGAGGCGATCAGGATATCGCAGGCGAGGGCGATCTCGAAGCCGCCTCCCATGGCCACGCCGTTCACCGCGGCGATGACGGGCTTGTCGCAGTCGTAGCGAGCGGTCAGCCCGCCGAAGCCCCGCTGCGGGATCTCGACGCCGCCGCCTCCCATCTTGCCCGAGGCCTGGAACTTGAGGTCGTTGCCCGCGCAGAAGCCCCGGCCCTCGCCGGTGATGATGGCGACCCACAGCTCCGGGTCGGCGTCGAAGTCGTCGAAGACCTTGCCGAGCTCGACGTTGGCCGGGGGATGCAGTGCATTGAGAAGCTCCGGCCGGTTCAGGGTCACCGTGAGGATTCGGCCGTCCGTTTCGACCTTGCAGAACTCGGTCATCGTCTCCCTCGCTCCTGGCTCGCGCCGCGCCTCAGCTTCCGGTGCGCCGCTTGCGCACGGCCTCGGCCAGCTCTTCCAGCACCGGCACCGTGCGTTCCCAGCTCATGCACGCGTCGGTGATGCTGCGACCGTACTCGAGCCCTTCGGCGCCGCGCTCCTGGGTGTGGGGCTGGTTGCCGTCCTTCAGGAAGCTCTCGAGCATCACCCCGAAGATCTCGGTGTTTCCGCCCGCGATCTGTCCGGCCACCTCGGAAGCGACGCGCGGCTGGACGTCGTGCTTCTTGCCGCTGTTCGCATGGCTGCAGTCGATCATCACCCGCCGCGCCAGGCCGGCACCTTCGAGGGCGTCGCTCACGGCTCGGATCGAGGCGGCGTCGTAGTTGGGACCGCTGCTGCCGCCGCGAAGGATCACGTGGCAGTCGCGATTGCCCATGGTGGACACGATGGCCGCCACCCCCTGCTTGGTGACCGAGAGGAAGTGGTGCGGGTCGGCGCTCGAGCGGATCGCGTCGAGCGCGACCTGGGGACTGCCATCGGTGCCGTTCTTGAATCCCACCGGCATCGACAGGCCCGAGGCCAGCTCGCGGTGCACCTGGCTCTCGGAGGTGCGTGCGCCGATCGCCCCCCAGGAGACCAGGTCGGCGATGAACTGGGGCGTGATCGGGTCGAGAAACTCGCTGCCTGCGGGCAGGTCGAGATCCAGGACGTCGAGCAGGAAGCGACGCGCCGTCCGCAGCCCCTCGTTGATCGCGAAGCTGCCGTCGAGCTTGGGGTCGTTGATGAGCCCCTTCCAGCCGACCGTGGTGCGCGGCTTCTCGAAGTACACCCGCATGACGATGCAGAGATCGCTGCGCTGGCTGCGCTCGAAGTCCGAGAGCAGCGCGGCGTACTCGCGGCCCGCCGCCGGGTCGTGGATCGAGCAGGGACCGACGATGACGAGGATCCGGTCGTCGTCGCCGGTCAGGATGCGGGAGACCTCTTCCCGCCCGCGGACCACCGTCGCCGTGTCGGCCTCGGTGGCAGCGTGCTCCTCCATCAGGATGGCCGGCGGCAACAGGGGCCGGAGGCCCTCGATCCGCAGGTCGTCCGTTCGCTGCGCCATGAATGGGATCCTCGTCCCGCAGCGACGCCGCGGGGATCGAGGATCTTAGCAAGGGCGGGCCGTCCGGAGCGCGACCGACGGCCATGGCGGGCGGCGGTCGCGCGGGCGGAGATCACCGGGGCAGGACCGGAAGCTCAGTCGATCCAGCGGTTCCAGTACAGGGCCCCCTTGTAGGCGGACCAGACGCAGAAGGCGTGGACCAGGAAGCCCGGCAGCAGCACGGCCGAGTACGCGAAGCAGGTCCCCAGGAACCACAACGCTCCGGCGAGCAGGCGTCCCCCGTAGACCTGGCCCAGTCCCGGGATCAGCACCGACAGCACGGCGGCAATGCCCGGACTGGGTGCACGCGCGACCGGAACCCGGCTGTCGACCTCGTAGGGCATGTACATCTCCTTCGATCCTCCCTCGGGCAGCCAACTCGAGCGCCCGTCGTCGGAGGAACATCGCAAGCCGCGTGCCGATCCCGACTGTCGTCTGGGGGCGCTGACGGCTGCGCCGGCGGGGCATGCTGCAGTCGCCGGGCTCCGGTGCAGTGCCGCCGCTGCAGCGGCGGGCTCGCTCCCGAAGCCGCCCCGCAGGGGCCTCCGGACCGGCTACAATGCCGCTCCGCCCGTGCAGCCCCCCGCACCCGCCCGAAAGGCCCTCCGCCCGAAGATGCCCGCCCGCTCAATCCGCGCCCTGCTGCTGCTGGCGACGGCCGTCGCGCTCGCCTGCGCGTCCCCCAGCGAGCAGGCCCCGTCCGCACCCGCGCCCGCCCTGGAATCCCCGCTCGGTCCGGCCCGGCAGCTCACCTTCGAAGGCCGCCGCAGCGGCGAGGGCTACTTCTCCCGGGACGGCCGCCTGATGGTCTTCCAGAGCGAACGCGAGCCCGGAAACCCCTTCTACCAGATCTACTCGATGGACCTCGAGACCGGCGACGTGGAGCGGGTCTCGCCCGGGGTCGGCAAGACCACCTGCGCCTGGGTCCACCCGAGTGGAAAGCGCGTGCTCTTCTCGTCCACCCACCTCGACCCGCAGAGCCAGGCCCTGCAGGAGGCCGAGCTGGCGCAGCGCGAATCCGGCGAGAAGCGGCGCTACGAGTGGGACTACGACCCCCACTACGACATCTTCAGCACCCGCATTCCCACGCGTGAAGGCGACCGTCCGCTCCGCCTGACCGACGCCTTCGGCTACGACGCCGAGGCCTCCTGGTCGCCCGACGGTCGCTTCGTGGTGTTCGCCTCCAACCGTCACGCCTGGGAACCCGACGGCGAGCCCGCCGCGAGCCTGTCGGCTGCCGACCGCGAGCGACTCGCCATCCAGCCGTCGCGATTCGTCGATCTGTACATCATGGACTCGCGCGGCCAGGGGGTCCGGCGCCTCACCGACCACGTCGGCTACGACGGCGGCCCCTTCTTCAGCCCGGACGGCAAGCGCATCGTCTTCCGCCGCTTCGACGCCGACGGCACCCGGGCCGAGATCTTCAGCATCCGCACCGACGGCACCGGGCTCGAGCAGCTGACCCACCTGTCGGGCATGTCCTGGGCACCCTTCTACCACCCGTCCGGCGACTACGTCGTCTTCACCACGAACACCCACGGCTTCCAGAACTTCGAGCTCTACATGGTCGACGCCGCCGGCGAGCACGCCCCCGTCCGCGTCACCCAGCAGGACGGCGCCGACCTGCTGCCCGTCTTCTCGCCTGCCGGCGACGAGCTCTTCTTCACCCGGAAGCCGCCCGGCGGCCGTTCACAGATCTACCGGGCCGACTGGGACGACGAGCTCGCGCGCCGGAAGCTCGGGCTGCCGCCCCGCACCATGCACGGCGCCGGACCGCTGCTCGCCGTGCCTCCCGGACTGGGCGGCGAGATCGACCCGGGCGAGCTCGAGGTCATCGTCCAGGATCTCAGCTCGGACGCCACCGAAGGTCGACTGACGGGGACGGCCGGCGAGCGGATCGCCACCGGCTACGTGGCCCGGGTCTTCCGCGCACTCGGACTCGAGCCGGCCGGGGACGGAAGCACCTTCTTCCACGCATTCGGCTTCACGGCCGGCGTCTCCCTCGGCGCGGACAATGCCCTCACGGCCTCGCTCGGGGACGCCGAGCGGCCGCTCGTGCTCGACCAGGACTGGCGTCCGCTGGCGTTTTCCCGCGTCGGCGAGGTACCGGCTTCCGAGGTGGTCTTCGCGGGCTACGGCCTCGTGGCCCCCAGCGACGAGGAGCACGGCGAGGTCGACGACTACGCGCACCTCGACGTGCAGGACAAGTGGGTGCTGCTGCTGCGCTACATGCCCGAAGGGCTCGACGAAGAGGAACGCCGGCGCCTCGTCCGCCAGAGCAGCCTCCGCTACAAGGTGATGACCGCCCGCGACAAGGGGGCGCGCGGTGTGCTGTTCGCGAGCGGACCGCGCTCGCAGGTGCGCGAGCAGCTCGTCGAGCTGCGTTCGGACGCCTCGCTCTCCGGCACCAGCATTGCCGTCGTGAGCGTCAGCGACGAGCTCGCCGACACCCTCGTGCAGGCGGGCGGCGGCGCGACGCTCGACGACCTGCAGGAAGCGCTGGACCGCGGCATCGCCATGCCCGGCTTCCTCCTCGAGGACGTGCGCCTCGGCGGACGCATCGACATCCAGCAGCAGCGCAAGAAGGGGCGCAACGTGCTCGCGCGGCTTCCGGCGAGCCGGGCGCCGACT
>JANQSB010000068.1 GCA_028284295.1 Myxococcota bacterium
CGCCGGCCGAGTGCTCCAGACCCTGCCCGATCGCGGCCGCCTTCCGGGGCGCCGAGGATGGCTATCGGCAGGCGCTCGCCGCGGTGTCGCTGACGGACCTGATCGCCGGTGTCGCCCGCGACGCGAGCTCGGCCCGGAAGCAGCGCATCGCGCGGTGGGTCGAGCAGCATGCCGCGGGGCCCGCCTGAGTACCCCACTCAGAGATCCCACTCAGAGATCCCACTCAGAGACCCAACCGGAGGAACCATGCTCTCAGAAGACCGACTCCCGAATCATCCGGCGCTCACCCTGACTGCGCGTGTGCTCTTCACACACATCTTCATCCTGTCGGGGGTGACGCACTTCACGAGTGTCTCGACCTACGTCGCGCTGATGCCCGAGGCGATTCCGTTCCGGGAGTTCTGGGTCCTGGTCTCGGGCGTCGTGGAGCTGGCCGGGGCCGGCATGGTCCTCTTCGACCGCCGGCCGCGTCTGGGGGCCTGGCTGATCGTGGCCTTCCTGATCCCCGTCACGGTCACGGTGCACGGCTACGAGATGCTCCACGCCGAGGACGCGGCCATGCGTGCGATCCAGCAGGCGTCCTTCCTGAAGGGGTTCGCGCTGATCGGCGCCGCGCTCCTCATCACCCAGCTGGGGGCGACGCATCGGCCGGCGCCGCAGTCGAGCTGACGACTCCCGGAAGCGACGGTCTCTTCACCGCGGTCCAGTCGCCGCGGGGTCACGCCAGGTCGATGCCGGGGTATCCGTCGTCGGCCTCGCGCGTCACGTGCTCGGCATAGCGCGGGGCACCGCCCCAGTAGGCCAGGTATCGGACCTTGCCCTCACGGTGGCCCTCGACGTTGGCGTTGTAGCCCGTGAACCAGCCGCGGCTTCGGCGCATGAGCATCTGTTCCTGGGCCCGGACGACCTCCTCGCCCCATTCCTTCTCGGCTTCGGCTCGCGCCTCGAAGCGCGTGTGGCCGCCCTTCACGACGTGCTCGAGGAAGCGCGTCACCCAATCGACGCCCCGTTCGATGGCGCGGGGAAAGTTGGTCGAGCCGGAGACGCTCTGGGGGCCCGCCACCATCAGCAGGTTGGGGAACCCGTGGGTCATGAGCCCGAAGCAGGTGCTCGGGCCCTCGCGCCACTTGTCGCGCAGTGCGAGCCCCCCCACGCCCCGGATGTCCATCCGATCCCACGCTCCGGTGATCGCGTCGAAGCCGGTGGCCAGCACGATGAGGTCGAGCTCGTACTCCCGTTCGGTGGTCCGGATCCCCTTCGTCGTGAATCGTTCGACGGGCGTCTCCGAGAGGTCGACGAGGTGCACGTTCTCGCGGTTGTAGGCCTCGTAGTAGTCGGTCTCCAGCGGCAGTCTCTGGGTCGCGAAGCCGTGATCCCTGGGGATCAACTTCTCCGCGGTGGCGGGGTCCTTCACCCGCTCGCGAATCCGGTCGGCGACGTAGTCCGACATCTCGCGGTTGGCCGCTTCGTCGTAGAAGATCTCGGGGAAGTTCGCGGCGAGGATCGCGAAGCCGGGGGTGGCGTAGAGCTCGTCCCAGTGGGCCTTCCGCTCCTCGGGCGTCACCTGCCAGAAGCGGCGAGACTCCGGAAGGTGCACGAAGCCCGCATTCGTTCTCGCGCAGGCTGCGAAGATCTCGTCGTAGCGGGAACGGATCTCCTCCATCTCCTCTTCGGAGATCGGGGAGTTGTTCAGCGGGGTGCTCCAGTTGGGGCGACGCTGGAAGACGAAGAGCTCCTCCACCTCGTCCGCGATCTCGGCGATCACCTGGATGCCCGTCGCTCCGGTTCCCATGACGCCGACGCGGCGCCCCTCGAGCGGTACCGGCTCCTTCGGCCACCAGTAGGTGTGGAACGCGTCTCCCTCGAAGTCCTCCATGCCTTCGTAGTGGGGCAGCGTCGGCGCCGACAGCACGCCGATCCCGCAGACGACGAAGCGCGCGGTGTAGCGGTCGCCGTTGGCGACCCGGAGCTGCCAGATCCGTTCCTCTTCGTCCCAGCGCATCGCTTCGACCCGGGAGTCGAAGCGCATGTGGCGTCGCAGGTCGAACTTGTCGGCGACGAAGTTCAGGTAGCGGAGGTTCTCGGGCTGCGAAGAGAAGCGCTCCTTCCAGTGCCACTCGTCGAGCAGCTCGCGCGAGAAGGAGTAGCCGTAGCTGTAGCTCTCGGAGTCGAAGCGACAGCCCGGGTACCGGTTCCGGTACCAGGTTCCGCCCAGGTCCTCGTCGGCCTCGAGCACGATCGCATCGACGCCGAGGTCCACCAGCCGCTTGATCTGGTAGATTCCGGAGACCCCGGCGCCCAGGACGATCACTTCGTGGTGCTGCGACACACTGGCCTCCGTTCTCTCCTCGTCTGGCCTCCCAGCGTGCAGTCGATTCCAGATCGTCGCCAGCGGTCGGGACGGAGGGTCGAGCGGGGTGCCGTCCGTCCTCGCGAACGGTGTCCGGTCACTCGACGTGGCTACACTGACCCGCGGGAGGGTTCCGATCGTGCGAAGGAAGGGATCCGAGGTTGTCTCCGCGTCCGTTCGGACGGGCTCGACCGTGGTCCGCGCCCGCGCCCGCGCCCGCGGGACTTGCGCCGGAGCCCGGGCGTGACGGTGCCTCCGCCGACCTCGCGGCGCGGGTGCCTGCTCCTGTTGGTGGTCGCCGTCGCCTTGGAGGGGTGCGCCGGGGTGGCCTCGAGGAATCCCCTGCCGGAAGAGTTCGCCTCGGAGGCGACCGTTCCCGGCGGCCCCACCGCTCGTACCTGGGGCGACCAGGCCAGCGAGCTCCCCCTGCGGCGCGAGCTCATCGTCCAGCAGTTCGAGTCGTCGCGCAAGGAGTCCTTCTTCGGGGCGGACCATCACATCCTCTCGATATCTGGGGGAGGAGCAGACGGTGCTTTCGGAGCTGGATTCCTCAAGGGCTGGTCGGAATCCGGCACGCGCCCGGAGATGCTCGTGGTCACGGGGATCAGCACGGGTGCCCTGATCGCACCGTTCGCGTTCTTGGGGAGTGCGTACGACGACGAGGTCGAGGCCCTCTACACGACGATCTCCACCCGCGACCTCGTGACGCGACGCTTCCTCCTTACGGGGCTGCTGGCGGATGCCCTGACAGATGTGGACCCATTGCGCGCCCTCCTGCGCCGCTACGTCGATGCAGCGATGATCGAGGCGATCGCGCGGGAGTATGAACGGGGGCGTCGGCTCTTCATTGGAACCACCCACCTCGACGCGAGACGCCCCGTCGTCTGGAACATCGGCGCCATCGCGGCCTCGGGAGAGCCCGGGTCGGCGGAGCTGATCCGGCAGGTCATGCTGGCCTCGGCGTCGATCCCCGGGCTCTTTCCGCCCGTACGCATCCACGTCCGCGTGGGAGACGAGGAGTACGACGAGCTGCACGTGGATGGAGCCGTGACGCGGCAGGTCTTCCTGTTTCCCGACCACGTCAACCTTCGGGAGTTCACCGAGTGGGCTGGCCTCACCGGTACACTGAATCTGTACATCCTTCGCAACGGGAAGATTCACCCGCACTGGGTGGCGGTGAAGCCCTCCCTGATGCCGATCGCCATGTCGTCGATCTCGACGCTGCTTCGCGTCCACGGCGTCGGCGACTTGTATCGGATGTACCTGCGTGCGAAGCGAGACCGGATCGCCTTCCACCTGGCCTACATCCCGCAGGACTTCGAGCTGGAACCCGAAGAGGACTTCGACCCGAAGTACATGCGAGCCCTGTTCGACACTGCGTTCGAGCTGTCTCGCGAGGGTTACGACTGGGCGACTGCGCCGCCCGCCATCTCCTTGCCTTGAAGGGCCGTTGTCGCGCCTCGGTCAGGCGTCTGCCCCGCTCGTGCGAGCCAGGTGCCACCCGCCGCAGGTCCCGGGCCGAGCTCGTGCTTCAGGGTGCGATCTGGGCGGAGGCCACGCGCTCGACCACGTAGCTGACGCTGGCGTCCATCGCCTCGAGGAGCGGCGAGGGGTAGAGCCCGATGCCCAGGACCGCGACGACCAGGGGCGCCAGGGTCAGGACCTCCCGGAGTCCGATGTCCGTCAGGTTTCTGGCCGCTTCGGTTCGTGCCTTCCCCAGCGCGACCCGCTGCAGCATCCACAGCATGTAGGCGGCACCGAGCACGATGCCGCCCATGGCGAGAACGACGAAGACGAAGCTCCGGTAGGAGACGCCCACCAGGATCAGGAACTCGCCGATGAAGTTGGAGGTCGCGGGGAGGCCGAAGGAGGCGACGGCAAAGAGGCTCAGAATGCCGACGAAGCGCGGCATCCGCTGGTAGAGACCGCCGTAGTCGGCCATCTCGCGGCTGTGGGTGCGGTCGTAGAGCTGTCCCACGATCAGGAACATCGCGCCCGTGGTGAGGCCGTGGGTCATCATCTGGAGAATCGCGCCTTCGAGGCCTTCGTTGTTGAAGGAGAAGATCCCGAGAGTCACGAAGCCCATGTGCGAGACCGACGAGTACGCGACCAGCCTCTTCAGGTCCGACTGTGCGAGCGCCATGTAGCCGCCGTAGAGGATCGCGGCCACCGACAGCCAGAGCAGGACCGGGGCGAACTGGATGGCCACCTCGGGGAAGATCGGCAGGCCCAGGCGAATCAGGCCGTAGCCTCCCATCTTGAGCAGGACTCCGGCCAGCAGCACGCTTCCCGCCGTGGGCGCCTCGGAGTGCGCGTCCGGCAGCCAGGTGTGGAAGGGCAGCATCGGCAGCTTGATCGCGAAGCCGAGGAAGAGCGCCAGGAAGATCCAGAACTGCGAGTCGGGCGAGTAGTCGTGCTCGGCCAGCGCCAGGATGTCGAAGGTGCCGGCTTGCAGGGAGAGGCCCAGGATGCCCACCAGCAGGAGCAGGCTGCCGGTGAGGCTGTAGATCACGTACTTCATTCCGGCGGCGACGCGTTCCGGCCCGCCCCAGAGGACGATCATGAAGTACATGGGAATCATGGTGACTTCCCACAGCATGAAGAAGAGGAACGCGTCCAGCGCCGTGAACACCACCAGCATCGCGCCTTCCACGAGCAGGATGAGCATCATGAAGGCCTTGAGCCGGGTGGTGATGGAATCCCAGGAGCCCAGGACACAGAGCGGCGGGAGGATGGTGGTGAGGAGCACGAGCAGCAGGCTGATGCCATCGACTCCGACCGCGTACTGGATCCCGAAGGTGGGCATCCACTCGACCCGTTCGACGAACTGCATGCCCTGTTCGCTGAGGTCGAACTTCATCCAGACCACCAGGGCCAGCACGAGGTTCACGACGGTGGTGGCCAGCGTGGTCGAGAGTACCCAGAAGCGTCCGCGGACGAAGGCCACGGCGACCATCCCGAGGAACGGAACGGCGATCATCAGGCTCAAGAGATGGTCCGAAAACAACGAGCTCATGTCGGTCGCTACCTCGCGATCCAGTAGAAGAAGCCCAATGCCGCGATCAACGTCAACACCACCACCAGCAGGCTGTGCTGCAGGGTGCGCGGCTCGATCCGCCGCGCGGCGTACCCGGACGCGTCGACGCTCCGGCCCAGGCTATCGACCGTTCTCGAGATCGCCGCCGTATCGATGATGCGCCCGAGCCAGCGGGCGATCCCGACGCTGCCGGTCCCGACGCTCGTGACCTGGTGGTCGACGGCGATGTCGATCGCGCCCAGCCCGCGGGCCACGCCGAGGCTGAGGGCGCCCGTGGACTCGACCAGCCGGTCGATGATGCCCCGGTCGATCCGCTGCCACATCCAGCGGGCGGCAGCGAGGGTCGGGCGCGCGATGAACACCTCGTACATCTCTTCGAAGTAGCCCCGGTTCAGGAAGAAGACATAGAGACGCTTCTGCCAGGCCGGGACGGGCCGGGAAGACCCCCGATCGCGCCGCGCGTAGGCGACGACCCAGCCCAGCCCGGCGACCGCGAGAGGCACGAGCACCCAGGAGCTCGGTCCGACGCTTTGCTGCACCGGCATCCCTCCCACGGCCGTCGACAGGAAGTCCGCGAACCAGCGCCACACGACCAGGAGCAGCGCGATCGCGAAGCCCGCCATCACCGCGATGCCGACGAGGTGCCGCGGCGAGAACGGTGCGGGGGCCACGCGCCCGCCCGGACCCACCCCGGAGACGCCGTGGCGGAACACCGTCGTGAAGGCCCGGAAGAGGACCATCGCGGTCGCGAAGACCGTACCCAGGCCGACGACCCACAGGGCGGCGCTCGCCGCCCCGAAGCCCTGGGAGAGCCACAGGCCCTGGTAGGCGCCCGAGAAGACCACGAGGGGCGGAAGCGCGGACAGGACCAGGGCCCATGCGAAGAGCCCGCTCGCGGAGCCGTCCGTCTCTTCTTCGGCCAGGCCGAGACGGCGATGCGTACCCGCCAGCGCGTTGCCGGTGGAGAGAAAGAAGAAGGCCTTGAAGAAGCCGTGGGCGAGCAGGTGGAAGATCGCCGCGACGAATGCGCCGACGCCGCAGAGGAAGGTCATGAAGCCCAGCTGGCTGATCGTCGAATAGGCCAGGGTGCGTTTCACGTCGGTCTGGGTCAGCGAAACGAGAGCGGCGAACAGGGCCGTGACGGCGCCCACGCAGGCGATGACGGCCATTGCCGGGCCCGAGAGAACGATCACGGGGCTCAGTCGGACGAGGAGGAAGGGGCCCGCGTTGACCATCGTCGCCGCGTGGATCAACGCCGAGACGGGCGTGGGCGCCTCCATCGCGAGCGGCAGCCAGGCGTGCGTCGGCACCTGCGCGGACTTTCCCATCGCGCCGACGAAGATGCACAGCGTGAGCAGGGTGACCGTGGACGTCGGGATCTCGGTGCCGGAGCGCGCCTGCGCGAGGATCTCCGGGATGCTCAGCGTCTCGAAGGTCGTGAAGATCAGGATGATGCCCAGGAAGAGGCCCAGGTCCGCCACGGCGTTGACCAGGAAGACCTTCGTGGCGGCCTGGGCGGCGGCGGGACGCTCGGCGTAGTGGGAGATGAGCAGGTAGGAGCAGAGCCCCATGACCTCCCAGAACATGAAGGTCAACAGCAGGTTGCTGCTCATCACCAGCACCGTCATCGCGCCCGTGAAGAGTGCGGTGAGGGCGAAGAAGCGGCTGTGTCGCGCGTCGCCCACCATGTAGCGAGCGGCGTAGACCTGGACGATCGTGCTGACGCCGGTGACCAGCAAGAGAACCACCACCGTGAGCCGATCGAGGAAGAGACCCGCGTCGATCTCGAGCCTTCCGGATTCCAGGAGGCGATAGAGATGGATCTCGATGGCGCCATTCGCCGATACGTCCAGGAACGCCCCGATGGACAGGAGGAACGACGCGGCGATCGCCGGGATCACGAGCCGGTGGCCCTTGCCCTCCAGGCGGGTCCCGAAGAGGGCCAGGGCGAGTGCGGCGGCGAAGGGAAGGAGCGGGATCAGCGCGTAGACGGACATGACGCTCAGATGCCCCCGCCCGACACGAAGTCGATCAGCACCTTGAAGATCGGGTCGCTGAAGATTCCGAGCGCGATCAGCGCGACCGACGCCACGCCCAGGCTCGCCATCAGCGAGCCGGGTGCCATCGGGGCCTCGGCGCTGGTGGCACCCGGCCGGTGGAACCAGGCGGCGAAGACCCTGACGAAGTACCCGAGCGTGAGCAGGGTGGAGGCGACCACCGAGAAGGCGGCGAGATAGTGCTCCGCCTCGAGGGCTCCCAGCACGATGTTCCACTTGCCGAAGAATCCGCCCGTGGGAGGCAGACCGACCATGCCCACCGCGACGACGATCAGGGCGCCGGTCAGCCACGGCGAAGGCCGGCCCATCGCGCGCAGATCGTCGAGGGTGCGCACCCCGTGGCCGTGGACGAGGGCGCCGGCGATCATGAACAGCACCGCCTGCATGACGGAATCGTTGAGCAGGTAGAAGATCCCGCCGGCGAAGCCGGTGGCGTTGCCGAGGCTCACGCCGACCAGGATCAGGCCGACGTGGCCGATCCCTCCATAGGCGAACATCCGCTTGAGGTCCGTCTGGATCAGCGCCAGGGCCCCACCGACCACGGCTGCGAGCACCCCGACCTCCTCGAGGAGCACCAGGACGGGGACCGCGCTCACTTCGGCGCCGGGCAGGATCAGCGAGTACTCGATTCGGACCCAGGCCACCAGCGCGACCTTGGTCACGGTCGAGGCGAGCAGGGGACTGACCGTCTCGGGCGCATTCTGATAGGCGTCCGGCAGCCAGCCGTGGAGCGGAATCAGGGCCATCTTGATCGACAGCCCCAGGAAGATGTAGATCAGCCCGCCGGCGACCGCGGTCGATGTCAGCAGGTCGGGAATCCGGGTGGCCAGATCGGCCATGTTCAGGGTGCCGGTCGCGACGTAGAGGTGGCCCACCCCGAGCAGGTAGAGGCTTGCGCCCAAGGAGCCCAGCAGCAGGTATCGGAAGGCGTAGACCGCGCCCTTCCCGCCGGATGCGCCCACGAGCGCATAGGCCGCGAGCGCGGAGACCTCGAGGAAGACGAAGAGGTTGAAGAGATCCGCGGCAAAGACGATCCCCACGAGACCGGCCAACAGCACGAGGATCAGCGTGTAGTACGACACGCTCCGCTCGAGCCGGGCAGGCACGACCACGCGCCCGTACACGAGCGTCAGCAGCGAGACGGTGCTCACGGCCAGGACCACGACCGCCGCCAGGGAGTCGTTCAGCCAGGCAATGCCGATGGGCGCGGCCCACCCTCCCAACGCGTACTCGATCGGGCCCTGCGTCAGGACGATCCTCAGATTGTAGGCCGCCACGAGGGTCATGAGCGCGATCGCGCCCAGCGCGATGGGCTGGCGCCACGCGCTTCGCCTCGCGGTGACGATCGGCAGGGCGACTCCCGCGACGAAGGGGATCAGGAACAGGAGAATGGACATCCCCATGCTCATTCGGCCCTTTGCAGCACTTCGTTCTCGTCCAGGCTGCGGTACTTCCGGTAGGCCGCCGAGACCAGGGCGAGAGACACTCCGAGGGTGGCGACCTGGACGACGATCGCGGTGACCGTCAAAGCGTGGGGCAGTGGGTTGGCGTACTCCACCGCGTCGACGGGCATCGAGTCGGGCCGGATGACTGGAACGGTCGCGCCCTCCTTCGAACTGAAGGCCACCAGGAAGAAGATCACGCTGGTCTGCAGGATGTAGAGCCCGATCAGCTTCTTCACCAGGTTGGTGTGCACCACCATGATGTAGAGGCCCCACAGAAAGAGGGTCACGAAGACGATGAAGTTGGGCCGCAGGAGCCACTCGTGGACCAGATCAAGCACGGAAAGGCTCGTCCTCGGCATCGTCCTCGTCGTCCGCCGAGAGGCTGATCGAAATCGATACCCCCGTGACGGCGACGTCGAGGGCGACGCCGATCTGGGTCAACAGGATCCCCAGGTAGCGCCGGGAGGCTTCGTCCAGACCCGGGACCTGCAGGTTTGCGTAGTTGAGGTAGACGCCACCGCCGATCAGGCAGAGACCGCCGACGCCCGCGAAGAGCAGCAGCCCCAGCCCGTCGCCATGCAGGACCATCCGGGAGAGCCAGGTGTCCTTCGTGTCCAGCCCGTAGATCAGGTTCGCGAGGATCATGCTCGCCGCCAGCACGACGCCTCCCACGAAGCCTCCACCCGGCCCGTACTGGCCGAAGACGAGGACATAGACGCCGAAGAGCTGCGCCACCGGAATCACGATCCGCCCGAGGGTGCGCACGATCACGCTGTCGTGTGAGTGGATCATCGAGCGCCGTTTCGCAGCAGGAGTGCGCAGGCGATGCCTGCCGTGAAGATGACCAGGGTCTCGACGAGGGTGTCCAGCGCGCGGTAGTCCATGAGGATGGCCGTCACGACGTTCGGGGTCCGGGTCTGTTCGACGCTGTTCTCCAGATACAACGGGGAGAGATGCGTGCTCGCCGGAGAGCGCGGGTCGTTGAACACGGGGAGGTCCCCGGCGCCGTAGAGCATCAGCAGGGCGAGCAGGGGCAATCCGATCAGCGCGACCTTCGGCACCGGCAGTCGTCGGAGCTCCGTGTCCTTCTCTTCGGTGCGCGAGAGCGTCAACAGGAAGAACACCGTGGCGAGGCCAGCGCCCACCACGGCCTCGACGAACGCGACGTCCACCGCGCCGACGAGAGCCCAGACCAGCGCCAGGACGAAGCTGTACGAGCCGAGGATGAACACGCCCGAGACGAGATCCTTGACCAGGATCGCCCCGGCGGCGGTCATGACCAGCAACACGAGGAGGGGCAGCTCGAGAATCAAGCGTTTTCTCCCGAGCCGGGCCGGAGGCCCGATCGATAGGCCGCGCGGATCGTCGCGTGGGCGATCACCGGGTTGAGCAGGTAGATCAGGCCCAGCACGACCAGGATCTTGAGGAGGTTGGTATTGAAACCCTCGTAGAGGGCGAGTCCCACCAGAGTGAAGAGCGCTCCGAGCGAGTCCGTGAGCGACAAGGCGTGGGTCCGGGCGAACACGTCCGGCAGGCGCAGCATCCCGATCGAACCGACGACGAGGAAGAAGAGCCCGATCAGGATCAGGACCGTGCCGAGCCCGACCATCACTCTCGTTCCCCCCGCTCTTCCAAGAACTTGGTGATGGCCAACGCGCCGACGAGGTTCAGGATCGCATAGCCCGTGGAGATGTCGACGAACATGTCGACCCGTCCGAAGATCGTGCCGAGCAGGACGATCAGGATGATCGCCTTGGTCGAGATGCCGTTCAGGCCGAGCACGCGATCGAAAGCCGTGGGACCTCGCACGACGCGATAGAGGTACACGAGCATCACCGTCGTCAACGCGACGAGTACGAAGAAGAGGAAGGTGTTCACGAATCGCTCGTTTCGGATCGGAACATGTCCGCCACCTTGCCTTCCAGTGCGCCGCCCACCAGGTCTTCGGTCGACTCCTCGTCGATGGCGTGCACCACGAGCTGCCCGGGCGCGACCTCCACCGTGATGGTTCCCGGCGTCAGCGTGATCGAGTTGCCGAGCACGACCAGCTCGCCGTCGCTCGTGAGCCGGGTGCGATGGCTCACGAGTCTCGGGGAGATCGGCAGCGACGGATGCAGGATCAGCCGGCTGACGTGCACCCCGCTCTTCAGGATGCGGCCGAAGAGCCAGGGCCCGTAGGCCAGCGCCGCGAGCCACGAGAGCCGCCGCTTGTGGGGGAGGACCGGGTTCACCCAGGCCACCAGTCCGGCGATGATCGCGCCCACGGCCACGTGGGCCGGGGACAGCGTCGCCGACAAGCTGAGCCAGAGCGCGAAGAGCACGGCCGCCGTCACGAACCTCACAGCTCGACGGGCTCCCAGCTCGAGTCCGTGTTGTAGCGCTGGAAGGTGAAGGTCTCCCGATCGAGGACGACCAGGTTCAGCCACTCGTTGTGGAAGAAGTGCTGGAGGATCTCGTGCCGGGCGATGATCCCTCCGACGATCGAGGGCTCGGCCTCGATGATCGCCAGCAGGCGCATCGGCTCGTGGAAGTGGACGTCGCCATCGTTGACCGTCTGCAGGGGGAGGCCGGTCGCCAGATCGCTCTGGGAGCCGTACATCACGCCGATCCCCCCCACGATGTTGTGGATGACCTTGCTGCCGCTGCCGTACTTCCACGGATCCGTCGCCGAGGTGTAGTACTGCATGTTGATCCACTCGCCGACCACGAGCGGGGCCGTCATGATCTTCTCGAGGATCGCGCCCTCCGGGTCGGTGCTCGCATCGTAGGAGTGCAGGAAGCAGCGCCCGCCGATGTTCACGCCCTTCGTCAGCGCTCGGCGGCCGATGATGAAGGCGGCGTTTCCGGAGAGTCCCCATTCGGGCCGCGTGGTCGCCCAGTCGATCGCTCGCGACGCCGCGTGGGCATGCGCCTTCTCCGGCGTCATGCCGCGGGGGGTCCCTGGGATGCGAGCGCATCGCTCCAGGGCCTGTTGCTGCCCCGCCTCCAGGAAGCAGCGACCCAGCTCCTCCAGGTCGTCGCGGTGCGTGTCGGGCAGGTCCACGAGGTCGTAGAAGGCGACCCGATCGGCCGTGGTGTCGTGCTTGGCAGCGAGGAAGTAGGTGTCCTCGGGGACCTGGAGTCCGCGCTTCGCCAGCTCGGCGCGCACCTCGGGACGGTTCCCCATCTCGGCGAACGCCCGCGCGTTGGGGTCTCCGTGGCGTCCGCCGCACGCGCCGCAGTCGAGCGCCGCCGCGTAGGGATTGTTCTCGGTCGTGCTGCCGTGACCGCACAGCACCACGAAGCGAGCGAAGTCGTCGATGAGGCCGATCGTGCGCAGTCCGCCCTCCACGAAGTCGGCCTGCTGTTCGATCGAGAATCCGCGAGCCAGCTCGACCGGGAGTCCGCCCACGTGGGGCGGGTCTTCGGTGGCGGAATCCACCGGAACGCTGGTCACGACCGGCTGGACGAACCACCCGCGGACGCTGCGCACCAGCGCTTCGTAGGGGCGCCGCAGCAGGGTCTTGCCCACCAGCGCGGCGCTGAAGAAGAGGCCGAGGAGGTCGACCAGCAGGAAGGCCGCGATGGGGTTGTGCTTGAGGTCGTGGAGCAGGTGCTCCCCGAGCTGCTTCCAGCGCGATCCCGATGCGTAGCTCTCGAGGGCCTGCTCCTCCCCGGCGCGGGGCAGCTCGAGGAGCGCGTTCGAGGGCGTCAGCAGCACCGGACAGAGCGGAAACGACTCCTCGGTGTCGAAGCTGCGGTGATCGATGGGGATGCCGAAGAAGCCGGCGTAGCCGAAGGTCTCGAAGGCCCCGGTCTCCTCGAAGTGCCGGCGAAACGGCTCGGAGCGCACGTCGATGCAGAAGGCTGCCTGAGCCAGGGGACGGCCATCGATCGCCGGAGCCGAGGCCCGGTGATCCGCGATCTTCGACAGGAGCTCGTGGCGGAAGGAGTCCTCGTAGGCTTCCAGCCAGACCGGGTTCTGCCGCTCTTCGGGAAAGGCGTCCAGCCAGGCCAGCATCGTCTGTGCGTCCTCGCGTCGCATCGAGCGCAGGTCGTTGGCCGGGAGATCCAGGAGCTGTGCGAGGTGGAAGAGGCGCCACGCGTCCCGACACACGGCGAGCTTGTTGGCATCGACCTGGGCATGAGGCGTCTCGCCGCTTGCCGAGAGCTGGCTCGTGATCGCGGGCAGGGTTCCGGCCACGCCCCACTGGCGACGCGTCTCGACGGCGACGAGCTCGACTTCGTAGAACAAGCGAACGGCGAGATACTGCGTCACGTCGATCGGGTTGGACTTCTGGATCGGATCGTCGGGGTTCAGATCGCGCCAGCGGACCAATCCCGTCCAGCCCGGCAGCTGAGCGAGCACCCGGGCCAGGTAGTCCGGCCAGCGGGCCTCCGGGATCTGCAGTGTCTCGAGGGCGCCCCGGACGGCCGCTTCCGGGTCGTCGGGCAGCGCGGCGAGCTTCTCGGTGAAACGCTCGATGCCCATCAGCCGACCGCTCGCGTCGTGCTGGGCGAGCTCCCGCCAGGCGGCATAGAAGCCGGCGCGTTTCGACGGCATCTCCCATCCGGCCATGCCCTCGTCGACGAAAGAGGAGACCCACTTGATCACCTGGGAGTCGATCCGGGCGACGACGGAGTTGCCCGTCGCTTCCTCTACCCAGTCGCTGAGCGCGCGACGAAAGGGAAGCTCGACCGTCCCGGCCCCTTCGGGCGCTCCAGCCCCGGCGTCCGCATGTCCGGACGAAGGATCGACCAGGTCGAGCAGGGAGAGCGCGGCCTGCCAGAGCGCGCCGACATCGGCGCCCGCGGCCGCGCCGGAGCGCGGCCGCGACAGCGCTCCATGGCTCGTGACCTGCCATTCGAAGAGCGCGGGTTCCAGCGCGTCGATCCCGTGCAGGAGATGCGTCCGCCGTACCTCGGACGCCGAGATCGTTCGGGAAGGCAGCGACACCGATTCGCCGCCGTCGGGCGCGATTCGCGCGAGGGCCCGGTCGATGCTGCGTTCCCCGATGCGGCCCGCGCGGTGCAACTCACGGTACTCGGCCAGGGGCAGGTAGCCTTCGGCGCCGAGCAGCTGCCTCGCCTGCTGGACCGCCTCGTCGAAAGGCAGGTGCTCGAGACCCTGGATCGGGTTGTGGGATACGAACCCCTTCATCGGCCAGAACTGCGAGACCGGTTCGGCGGCCTCCTGGATCTGGTCGCGCAGCGCGTTCGTCGTCATCGGTCAGCCGGACTTCCTGCGCGCCGCCAGGCGATGCTCCGACAGGGCCCGGTGCCCTTCGAGTCCGGCCACCACGAGCTCGCGGTCGTTCTCGCCGAACTCCGTCTGGAGGTACGAGAGACCCGACATGACCGTATGGTCGACGAAACGCGCAGCCGACATGTCCACGACGACTCGGGGGGAGGACTCCTGGACGATCCGTTTGCGCAACGCGATCCAGGTGCTGAATACGGCGGATTGGTCGACCTGGATCGTCGTTTCCTCGCCGCTGCGTTCGGATGCGATGCTGGGCCGGAAGAGGGAGAGGATCGGCGTGCCGTTGATGACGTTCATGACCGCCTTGACCCCGATCCCGATGCCGATACCGACCAGCAGATCGGTGGCGAGTACGCCCAGGATGGTCGAGGAGAAGACGATGAGCTGCTCCGGACCGACCTTGTACATGTGGATGAATTCGTGAGGTGACGCAAGTCGAAAGCCCGTGAACACGAGCATGGCCGCCAGTGCAGCCAACGGAATCTGGTTGATCAGTGCCGGAACGAGCGCGACGAAGGCTAGCAGGAAGATGCCGTGGAACATGTTCGCGAATCGGGTGCGGGCACCGTTGTCGATGTTCGCCTTGCTTCGCACGATCTCGGAGATCATCGGCAGCCCGCCGATGAAGGCGGCTGCCGTGTTGCCGATGCCGACCGCGAGCAGGTCCTTGTCGAAGTCGGTCTTCCGGCGCCACGGATCGATCTGATCGATCGCCTTGGCGCTCAGGAGCGACTCGACGCTGCCGATGAGCGAGAACATCACGATGTACTTGATGCCGACGCTCGTCAGCACGCCGGAGAAATCGGGGAAGGTGAGCGCGGTGAACATGTTGCTCGGTACGTCGACCAGGTAGTGCGGTCCGAGCGCGTGGTCGTGGCCGCGGAACGCGTAGACCTGCTCGATACCGATGCCGAAGTACATGCCGAGCGGGACCGCGATCAGGAGGACGAGCATCGGGGCCGGGACGATCTTGAGTCTCGGATTCCGGATGAACGGGAAGCCGAACATGATCACGAGGCTGAGGCCGCCGATGACCGCGATCGCCGGGTTCATCTCCACGAAGTAGCTCGGAATCGCGGCGATGCGCTCCAGCGGGGTCCCCGACGCCTGGACGCCGAGCGCGATCGGGATCTGGGTCGACATCACGAGAAAGCCGATCGAAGCGAGCAGGCCGTGAACCACCGCGGTCGGAAAGAACTCGCCCAGGACGCCCAGCCGGAAGACGCCGAAGAGGATCTGGATGGCACCCGCGGCGACCCCGACGCCCAGCGCCAGCCGGTAGGCATGGAGATCCGCCGCCGGATCCGCGCCCCCGGTGAACCCGAACTCGGTCACACAGCCCAGTGCGACGACGATGAGCCCGGCCGCCGGCCCCTTGATGGTGAGCTCGGAGTTGCTCAGGAAGGCGGACAGGATCCCGCCGATGATGGCGGTGAAGACGCCTGCGATCGCGGGGTACCCGCACGCCAGCGAGATCGCCAGACAGAGGGGAAGCGCAATCAGGAAGACGAGGAACCCCGACAGCGCGTCGGCTCCGAAGTTTCGCTTCAAGCCCTGGAGCGTCCCTACGGGGACATCCGAGGTCTCGGGGTTCACGCGGCCCTCCCTCGTGCTGGCCCGGAGAGGCTGTTTGCATCAAGATCGCCTTCGCTGCCAGCCCTCCTCGGCGGTCTTCGACGGCGCGGCCCCGACGTACTGCGCCGTCCGAGCGCGTGGGGGAGGGCCCGAGCGCCCCGAGACGCCGGCTCGCGAGCCCGTCGGGCCGGGGTGGACGCGTGCCGACCGCTGCCGCGCCGAAGAATTCATCAGATATTTCAATGATTTATCGGTGAAGTTGCGGTGCGATGGAGGGACTCGGGTCCCTTCCGTCCTCTGGGAGGACACGCTCTCGGACAGGGATGCCGCTCTGGTGGTGCACCCAGCCCATCAGGCTCGACGGGCTCCGGATCGCCCGGGGGCCGGGACACGCCTCGTCCATGCGGGGCCTCCGGTCTGCCGCGGCTATTCGCCGAGCAGGTTGCCCACGCACTCGTCGAACATCGCGACGAAGCGATCGTTGTCGTCTTCGGTCGTGTACGGAGACGTCAGGATCATGTTCTCCCAGGGCATCACCACGAAGCCCCGGTTGAGGGCGAAGAGATTGAAGTACTCGTGGTAGCCGCCCAGGCCGATGCTGCGAACGGCGTCGAGACAGGTGTACGAATCGGTCGGTACGAAGTTGAGGTGCATCCGGGCGCCGGTCTGGGTGATCGAGAAGTCGACCTGGCGGCGCTCGATCACGCCACGCATCCCTCGAACGAGGTGGTCCATGGCGCCGACCATCCTTCCGTATGTCTCGTCGGTGTAGTAGTGCTCGAGGGCCAGCCGCAGGGCGCGCACCGCCAGGGGATTCGCGGCCATGGTCGTACCCTGGCCCAGGAAGCTCAGCACGCCCGCGCCGCCGGGCACGCTGAGGTCGTTCACCTTGGCGGCGTAGGCGTCTCCCACGGCTTCGCTCATTCCCAGGACGCCACACGGGATGCCTCCGGCGATGGGCTTTCCGGTCGTCCACATGTCGCCCTTCAAGTCCAGCTCCGTGAACATGCCGCGGGGCGTACTGGCCAGGGTGTGGGTCTCGTCGATGAGGAGCAGCGTCCCGTACCGGTCGCAGAGCTCCCGGACGCCCTCGAAGTACCCGGGGCGGGGCACCACGAAGCCGCCGTCGGTCATCACGGGTTCGGTGACGAATACCGCGACGTCCCGGTCCCGAAGCGCGGCTTCGACGGAGTCGAGGTCGTTGAACTCGGCGATCTTCACCGCCGGGTCCGCGTGGCCCGGGAGGTAGTGGGGCCAGCGGGTCACGGGCGGGAGATTCGGCTGGGGCTTCCAGTACATGCCCTCCTCGGGCGCGCCCATGTAGCCGAAGTTCGGGCTCAGGACCTTTCGCCGCCCGGTGACGATCCGGGCGATGCTGATCGCGTTGCGGTTGGCGTCCGACGCGGAGAGCGTCATGAACCAGTACTTGAGGTCGATCATCTCCTGGAGGAGCCGCGTCGCGAGTACCGCTTCCTCGTTGGGGACCAGGCAGCCGAACGACTCGGACCGGACCGCCTCGGCGATGCCGCGGGTGACCTCGTCGTCCGGGGCGTGGCCCCAGAGGGTCGGCCCGTCGGCGTAGAAGTAGTCGACGTACTCGTTGCCGTCGGCGTCCCAGCAGCGCTGGTTCTTGGCCCTGTCCCAGTACCACAGATGGGGCAGGAGGAAGTCGTCGTTGCGCGGGTCGGGCATCCGCCAGTGGTTGCACCAGATGTTCGCCGTGCCGTTGACCATCGACTCCTTCGCTTCCTGGAAGCGCTCGGCGCTCTTCGGCGTTCGCGCGACGAAGAGCGAGACCTCGTCGTCGATGCGCTTCCACACCTGCTCCAGATCGATGCGGTCGTGGCGGGGGACGAGGTCGGCGGTCATGAAATCCCGGTCGTCGATGTTCATCAGGGGGCTCCTTCTGGGGTGGAGGTGGTGGTCTTCGGCCCTCGCTAGGACGCGAAGCCGAGCCTGAGTCGGTCGAGGATCCGGAGCCACCAGCCGCGAGTTCCGGTCCGGTCGGCCCGGGCGAGTGCCGCCTGGGTGGCCGCGACCGCAAGCGATCGCACGGGCTCGGGGGGCCAGGGGAACGAGCGCTTGCGGACGATCTCGAGGGACAGGTGCGGGGCCTGTCGCCCGTCGAGCAGGTCCAGTGCGACGCGTGCCCCGAAGCGGCTGGCGACGACACCCGATCCCGTATACCCGGTGGCCCACGCGACGCGGCCTTCGTGCGCGCAGCCGACGTCCATGCAGAAGCGGGTGGTCGAGGCGATCGGGCCGCCCCAGCCGTGCGTGAAGCGAAGCCCCTCGAGCTGGGGGAAGGTCTCGAAGAAACGCCTTGCCAGGCCCCGGAAGCTCTCGGGCCGCTGCTCGAAGCGCTTCTCCAGGCGGCTGCCGAAGTGGTAGATGGCGTCGAAGCCGCCCCACAGGATCCGGTCGTCGGCGGTCGGACGGTAGTAGTGGAAGAGGTTGCTGGCGTCGCCCACGCCCTGGCGGTTCGCCCAGCCGATCGATTGCATCTGACTCGTCGAGAGCGGCTCCGTCACGAGGACGTAGTCCCAGATGGGGATCGTCCGGCGCCGGACGCTCGCGAGCGGGCTCGGGAAGGCATTGGTCGCCAGCACGACCTGGTCCGCACGGAGCCTGCCGCCTGGGCTGGCGAGCTCGATTCCGGACCCCGTGGCTTGCAGGCCCGTCACCGGCGTCTCCTCGAAGACCCGGACGCCCAGCCGCTTCACCGTCCGCAGCAGGCCCCACACGAGGCGGGCCGGATCGAGGATTCCGCCGTGCTCGTGCCAGATGCCAGCGAGCAGGGCAGGGGAGTGCAGCTCCCGCCGGACCGCGTCCCGATCGAGGAAGGTGGCCTTCTGGCCCAGGCCCTGGAGGACCCGCTCGTAGATGCGCAGCGGGTCGACCTCGTGCGGCGCGCGAGCGACGCCCAGAGTACCCGTCTCCTCGATGCGCGCGTCGATCCCGTGGCGTTTGGCGTCGTCGACCAGGCCGCGGAAGGTGGCCGTGCCGATCTCCTCGAGCTGCGGGACCTCCTCCGGGAAGTGCTGCAGGGCGTTGACGAGCCCGTGCGTGATGGAGGGGCTCGCGAAGCCGCCGTTCCGCCCCGAAGCGCCGTCCCCGATGGTGCTCGCCTCGACCAGGACGACGCGGCGCCCCGGAGAGTCCTCCACCGCCTGGAGGGCTGCCCACAGGCCGGTGAATCCTCCGCCGACGATCGCGAGGTCGGCGCGCGTGTCGCCCGCAAGCGCCTCGGCGGGCTCCGGGCGCTCGGGCCGGTCCAGCCAGTAGCAGGCGGGGCGGGTCTCCTCGAGAGCCTTCAGGAAGGGCTGCATGACCGGGTCACGCCTCCGATCGCAGGAGCGCCGGCAGGACGCGCTCGATCTGGCGCCCCAGGTCGGCGGGCTTCCGGTTCGGCTCGGTGAGGCACGCGAGCTCGAACGCCCGCGTGAGGCCCATGATGATCCGCGCCGCCTCGCGCGGACGCGGCGCGCCCCGCTCCTCGAGCACCTGGGCGATCTCGCTCTCCATCCGGCGCTGCCAGCGGTGGTACTCGCGCGCCAGGGCCTCGTTGCGAGCGGCGTAGAGGATGAGCTCGTACTCCGCGGCGAGCATCTCGCGCTCCCGGAGCTGGCGCTTCTGCAGCTCCACGCTGAAGTCCACGACGCTCCAGCCCCCCTCCGCCCGCTCCTCGAAGAGCCCTTCGAGCATCGCGAGGTAGGCCGCGATGTAGTGGCGGAAGGCGGCCAGCACGATGCCGTCCCGGGACGCGAAGTGATAGGTGAGGGTGCCGTGGGTCAGGCCCGCTTCCCTGGCGACGCTGCGGTGGGTCACGGCTTCGACACCGCCGCGGGCGACCACGCGAAGCGCCGCCTCGAGGATGCCCTGTCGCGTGCGCTCGCTCCGGCTCCGCCGGACGCCGTCGGCTGCTTCGATCGTTTGCATTCGTCCAAATGTACGATAAATTCGTACAAACGCAAGAGGCGCATCATCGAGGCGCAGCTCCTTCTCGACCCTGCCGGAGGACCCTCATGAACGAGTCGACCCGTCGGCTGGCCGAGCGACGCGAGCGCGTATTCGGTGCCGGCGCGAAGCTCTTCTACGACGAGCCGCTCGAGCTGGTGCGAGGTGAGGGCGTGCACGTGTTCGACGCGGAGGGCCGCCGCTACCTCGACCTCTACAACAACGTGCCGTGCGTCGGGCATGCCCACCCGCATGTGGTCCGGTCGATCCAGCGCCAGGTCGAGACCCTGAACGTCCACAGCCGCTACCTGCACGAAGGGGTGGTGCGCTATGCGGAGCGGATCGTGGCGCGCCACCACGAGTCGCTCGAACGCGTCGTCTTCACCTGCACCGGCAGCGAGGCCAACGAGGTCGCGATCGGGATGGCGCGCGCCGCGACGGGCAAGCGGGGAATCGTCTGCTCGGACCGGGCATACCACGGCAATACCGAGCTGGTGCACAAGCTCACCTGGGCGGGGGGGCGGCCGGACCCCGAGCTGCGCGCCGTTCGCTTTCCACAGCGCTATCGGCCCGTGGAGGAGGGGCTCTCGGACGACGAGCTGTGCGAGCGCTACCTCGACGACCTGCGGGAGGCGATCGAGAGCCTCACGGCCAGCGACGTGGGGTTGGCCTGCCTGGTGGTGTGCCCTCTCTTCGCCAACGAAGGCCTTCCGGACGTACCCGGCGACTACCTGGCCCGCGCCGCCGAGCTCGTGCGCGAGGCGGGCGGACTCGTCGTCGCAGACGAGGTCCAGGCGGGCTTCGCGCGGAGCGGGCAGTGGTGGGGCTACGAGACGGCGGGCTTCGTGCCCGACATCGCGACGATGGGCAAGCCGATGGGCGCCGGCGTGCCCTTCGCGGGAGCCGTCGCGCGCGCCGAGCTCGTCGAGCGCTTCCGCAAGCACACCGGCTACTTCAACACCTTCGCGGCCAGCCCGCTCCAGGCCGCGGCGGGCGCCGCGGTCCTCGACGTCATCGAGGAGGAGAGGCTGGACCGGAACGCGCGCGAGGTGGGTGCCCATCTCGCGGAAGGGCTCCGACGAATCGACTGCCCCGGGATCGGAGACGTCCGCGGGCGCGGCCTGTTTCTCGGAGTCGACTGGGTGAACGACCGGGAAGCCAGGACGCCGGACCGCGACGGTGCGCGTCGGGTCGTGAACCGACTGCGGGAGCGCGGCTTCCTGCTGGAGAGCGCCGGGGCGCACTTCAACGTGCTCAAGATCCGCCCCCCGCTCGTCTTCGGGCGCGACCACGCGGATCTCTTCCTCGAGGCGTTCGAAGAAACGCTGCGCGAGGTGTCTCGAAGTTGAAGGCGGACCCGAAGATGGAGCGCCTGGCCCGCGAGGCCCTCGCCGCCTGGGACCTGGTGCCTGCCGAGCTCGACCTCGTCTCGGTGAGTGAGAACTTCGTCTACCGGGTCGCGTCGGCCGACGGTGAGCGCTTCGCGCTGCGCGTCCACCGGCCGGGCTACCACACCCTCGCGGAGCTCGAGTCCGAGACGCAATGGACGCGTGCGCTGGAGCAGGCCGGCATCGGTGCACCCCTCGCCATCCCGGCACGGAACGGGAGGCACTACGTCGAGGCCGGGCCGGCGGGGTGCGGCGAAGCCCGCTTCGTGGGTCTCACCCGTTGGCTCGAAGGCACACCGCTCCACGAGATGGGCAGCGCCGCGGAGGACGCCGGCGCCGAGAGCTACCGGCAGCTCGGAGCCCTGATGGCCGCCATGCACGATCAGGCCGTCGCGTGGCAGCCTCCGACCGGGTTCACGCGTCATGCGCTCGACGCCGACGGCCTGATGGGCGACGCGCCCTTCTGGGGTCGCTTCTGGGACCTGCCCCGGCTCTCGTCCGCGCAGCGCACGCTGCTGGACGAGGCGCGGCAAGCGCTCCACCGAAGCTTCACGGCCTACGGGAAGTCTCGCGCGTACTCCATGATCCACGCGGACCTGCACGCGGCGAACGTCCTCGTCGTCGAGGGTCGCCCCTGTGCGATCGACTTCGACGACGCCGGGCTCGGCTGGCACGTCTACGACCTGGCGGTGGCGCTCTTCGACGAGCTCGACAAGCCCTCCTACGAGGCAACGCGGGACGCGCTGGTGGCCGGCTACCGCTCGCGTCGCGCGTTCCCGGACGAGGACCTCGAACGGCTGCCCGACTTCCTGCTGGCGCGAACGCTCGCCCTCGTGGGGTGGCTCCACGCGAGACCCGAGGTCCCGCTCCACGCCGTCCTGCCGCAGGCCATCGAGCTGGCCTGCGAGCGCGCGACGGCCTGGATGGACGGGGGCGCGAGGCGCTGAGCCTTCGACAGGACGCGTCGAGGCACGTCGATGCCGAACGGTCCCACGCGGAGTCTCACCTGAGGCCGCCGAACGGCGCGCCAGGGCTCAGTCGGGCCGGTCGTTCGGGCAGCCGCGCTCGTCGAGCATGTGACGCATCTCGTGATAGGCCGGGCCGGTCTGGAAGAGCGGGATGCGGGGGAACAGGTGGTGGACGATGTGATACTCCATCCCCAGCGAGAGGATCGTCCCGACCGGGGATCGCCAGGCGCGCGTGTCGCGATAGCGTCCCGTCTCCTCCATGGGGTGGTGCGGTGCCCAGCTCAGGAAGATCTGGATGTAGGTCATCGCGATGTGTCGGGGCAGCCACCAGATCAGCGCCGCCTCGATCGCGTGGCCCGACCAGGCCAGGGTCGTGAGTACGAGGTAGTAGGAGAGCGAGAGGGCCGCGGCCTCGCGATAGGCCTTCGCCAGGTTGGGATCGTCGCTGCGGCCGAGGGCGTTCCGATAGCCGTGGCCCGCGCCGAACTGGCGGGTCTGGATGCCATTCCAGGCAGCTTGCCACCAGGTGTCGCCCTTGTTGCCATGGTCCGGATCCAGCTCCGGGTCGTTCGCGTGGGCGTGATGCTGCTTGTGCGTGATCCAGGCGATCCGGTACGGGAGGAGCAGCGGGATCGTCGAGACGTGCCCGACCAGCTCGTTCAGCCAGCGGAGCTTCGATCCCTCGGTCGCGATGATGGAGTGCTGTGCTTCGTGGGAGGGCAGGTAGCAGAGGGTGATGGAGAGGGTCGACAGGACGAAGCCCGCCCACAACGGCAGGACGCCCGAGAGGGTGAGGGGCCAGAGGGAGAGCCAGAGGACGAAGTTCCCCAGTCCCCAGGCGACCATCTCCCAGGGAACCCGGCCCATGTACTTGCGGGCGATCGCGGCCTCCTCGCGCTTCCACTCGCGGTCCTGGCGTGCGGCGCGCGCTTCCGCTGACGTGACGGCCGCGCTCATAGCCAGCGCCCCCTTCGCGCAGCGACGATCCCGAGGCCGATCCCCGTTGCCAGACCGAAGTGGATGGGGGCCAGGCCGAAGGGTGCGGACAGCGAGGCCGCCTCGAGCGACTGAGCGACCAGCGGAGCGAGGAACGCGACGCCGAACAGGACCGGGCCGGCCGCGGTCCGCATCGGAGTGGAACGGACGAATCTCATGACACCTTCCTTCCTTCGTCTTCCCGTGACGAAACGATGCTCGTCCGGCTGCGGTGTACGACCAGGTCGAGCACCGAGTCCGCGAGAGCGTCCACGTCGTCCACGTCGAATGCCCACGCCGAGTCGGCGAGGAGCTGCGCGGTGCCCATGGCGGCCGCGCAGCTGAAGGCGAGCAGGGTCTCGACCGGAACCTCCGGGTGCCAACCCGACGCGCGCGCGGCCTCGACGCCCTCTCGCAGGGTCGCGACCCAGGCCGCGCGGGCTTCCCGCAGCTCGTCGTCGGCGTGAGCCTGGACCTCGGGGTGGTTGATGGCCCGGAAGCACGAGGGGTTGTCGCGCGCGAACTGAACGTACGAGCGCCCGAGAGCGCGGTAGCGCGCGACCGGGTCGGCCCCCGCCGCCTCGGCGCCCGCGTGCATGGCCGCAAGGCTGAGGCGGAAGCCCTCCTTGGCCAGCTCGCCGAGCAGGGCGCGCCGATCCGCGAAGTGCGCACGCGGCGCGGCGTGCGAGACGCCGAGGTCACGGGCCAGCGCACGCAGGCTCAACGCCTCGATGCCCCGCTCCGCGATCACCTCGGCGGCCCGCTCGAGGAGCGCCTGTCTCAGATTCCCGTGGTGGTAGGCCAAGCTGCCCCGCCCGATCTATTCACTGACAAGATGGGCTGGACGAGGCATCTTGTCAACGCCTAGTTTGGCTGTTCCCGGCGAGCCCCTCGATCACCTGGCGGATCGAACGCTCGATCGCAGCGTTCGAGATGCGGGGCCGGCGATGGAGCGAGGCCAGCGCGGCTTCCGCCAGCGCTGCGTTCACGAAGCGGGCGGCGAGCTCCGGCGACTCGACCCGGACCTCCCCCGCGCGCGCGGCTCGCTCGATGGCGCGCACCATCAAGCCGAGGCTGGTGTGGGCTTCCAGGTCGCGTGCGCGCTTCCAGCCCAGCACCTGGGGCCCCTGCTCGATCACGATGGCGGCGACGGCGGGCTTCCGCACCTCGCGCAGCCAACGCAGGCAGACCTGCACGAGGCTCTCGAGAGGGGAGTCGGACTCCGGCGCCCCCCGCATGGCGCGCTCGATCGCGGCGTCCGAGACCCGTTGGAAGACGGCTTCGAAGACCGCCTGCTTCGTCGGAAAGTGGTGATAGAGGGCGCCGCGACTGATCGCGGACGCCTGCAGGATGGCCTCGGTCGAGGTCGCCTCGTAACCCTCGGCTGCAAAGAGGGCTTCGGCGGCATCGAGCAGGCGGGCCCGGGTGGCGGCGCGACGCTCTGCCTGGGTGGGCATGCTCCCACTTTACAGACTCTCCGTCGGTTTGCTAAAAACAGACAGACAGTCTGTAAATGGAGGCCCCATGGCTCGCTACCCCGAATCCCTCGACCACATGCTCGCCGCCTGGAACGAGCGCCACCCCGAGCGCGTGCGCGCCCACCTCGAGAAGGCGCTGTCACCCGAGGTCGTCTTCATCGATCCCAGCATCGTGACGCGCGGCATCGACGAGTTCGAGGCCAACGTCCACGAGGTGCATGGACGCCTGCCCCGTGCGGAATACCGTCGTGCCAGTGGCGTCGATCTCCACCACGACGTGGTGCGATACGCCTGGGAGATCCACCGCGACGGCGAGCTGGTCCTGCCCGGCTTCGACGTCACCGAGCTCGACGAAGAGGGGCGGGTGCTTCGGGTGCTCGGCTTCTTCGGGCCCCTCCCCGCGAGCGAGGACTGATTCGCCAGGCCCCCGGGTGGATTGGTGGGGCGGGGGCCTGGCGACCCGGCTACTGGCCCTGCGCCATCGAATAGCCGGGTTCAGCGTCCGCGAGCTCGTACAGGTTCTCGGTCTTGATCACCTCGAGGCCCGCCTGGTGGATCCGGTCCAGGAGCTTCAGCACGTCGCCGTAGTCCGTGGCTCGACATCCCATGAAGCGGCAGCGCCAATGGTCGGTGCGGAGCGTCTCGGAGAGGCCTTCGGGAAAGACCTTCACGCCCCGATTCGTGATCACGCGCAGATCGAAGGCCGCGTCCGCCAGCGGACCGAGTCGACGCCCGAGCTCGTCGGGGTCGCGATCGGCTTCCGACCACGCGAGGAACACGTCCACGCCCGCCAGGCGGCGCGGGCCGGGCGGCTCCGCGCGCCATTCGGGGAGCAGGAACCCGGTGCCCGTGTAGCGGACGGGCTCGAGGCGCTCGGGCAGCACCCCGAGTCGCTCGATCACGGCGCGGGTGAAGGTCTCCGTGTCGGCGTGGATGCGCGAGAGGCCCTCGCGGTAGATGTCGGCCGTGTGGATCCCGTCCTCCAGGGTGCGGAGCCACGCGTTCTTGATCTTCGTCGCGTGGGAGGACAGCCCGAGGTGGACCAGCATCTGGGTGGCCGCGACGATCAGGCCCGAGGGGTTGGCGACTCCCTTGCCCGCGATGTCGGGAGCCGACCCGTGGACCGCCTCGAACATCGCCGCATGGCGACCCACGTTCGTCGAGCCCGCGAGTCCGATCGAGCCGGCGACCTGCGCGGCGATGTCCGAGAGGATGTCGCCATAGAGGTTCAGCGTGACGATGACCTCGTAGCGCTCGGGCTGCGCCGCGACGCGTGCCGCGCCGATGTCGATGATCTCGTGGTGGGCCTCGATGTCGCCGTATTCAGCGGACACCTCCTCGAAGATCCGATGGAAGAGCCCATCGGTCATCTTCATGATGTTGTCCTTGGTCATGCAGGTGACCCGGCGTCGGCCGTAGGCCCGCGCGTACTCGAAGGCGTAGCGGATGATGCTCTCGCAGCCGGGCCGCGTGACGAGCTTGAGGCACTGCACGACCTCGTCGGTCTGCTGGTGCTCGATGCCGGCGTAGAGGTCCTCTTCGTTCTCCCGGATGATCACCAGGTTCATGCCCGGGTGGTTCGAGCTGACGAAGGGGCTGTACGCCTTGCACTGACGCACGTTGGCGAAGAGGCCGAGCGACTTCCGCAACGTGACGTTGACGCTCTTGTAGCCGCCGCCCTGGGGCGTCGTCATGGGTCCTTTGAGCAGGGTGGGGTGGGCGCGGAGCAGCTCCCAGGCGCGCTCGGGCACCCCCGAAGGCTCGCCGGCCTCGTAGGCGGCCTGGCCGAGTACTACGCTCTCGGTCTTCAGGGGAACCCGCGCGGCATCGAGGATGCACATCGTCGCATCCATGATCTCGGGGCCGATGCCGTCCCCCGGTGCCAGAACGATCGTTGCCGGTTCCTGTCGCGCTTGGTCGATGGGGTCCATGGGCCTCCGCTTCGGGCGCAACCGGTAACATCGGCGAGTCCGGACCTATAGGCGAGTAGGAATTTTCACGTCTTCATATAGGTTTTGTCGAAGCATGATCTACGAAGCGACCCGGGAGAGCGTGCAACGACACCCCGTTCCGACGTGGTTCGACGACGCCAAGCTCGGGGTCTTCATCCACTGGGGCGTCTACAGCGTTCCGGGCTACGCGCCGCGAGGCGCCCCCTCCGCGGTGTACTCGCGTGCCGGGCAGGCGGCGTCTCCCTACGCCGAGTGGTACTGGAACTCCCTGAAGCTCCCGGACAGCGCCGTTCGCGCACACCACCGGAAGACCCATGGAGACGCGTCCTACGAGAGCTTCGCGGCCGACTTCCGGAAGGCGCTGGAAGGATGGGACCCCCGAGCCTGGGCGAAGTCCTTTCGGGATGCCGGGGCCCGTTACGTGGTGCTCGTCACCAAGCATCACGACGGTTTCTGTCTCTGGCCCAGCGCGGTGCGGCACCCCGACCCGTCCCGGCGGGACTGGAACGCCGGTCGCGACCTGGTGGGCGAGCTGGCGGCCTGCGTCCGGGCGGAGGGACTGCGCTTCGGCGTCTACTACTCCGGTGGACTGGACTGGACCTTCAACGATCGCCCGCTGCGTGGCGTCGCGGATCTCATGGCGGGCATGCCGGATGGCGAGTATGCGGGCTATGCGACCGCTCAGGTGCGCGAGCTCATCGAGCGCTACGCCCCCGAGGTCCTGTGGAACGACATCAGCTGGCCGACTGGGCGCCAGGAGCTCTTTCGCCTCGTCGCGGACTACTACAACGCGGTTCCCGAAGGGGTGATCAACGACCGCTGGATGCACCGGACCCTCGCGGTTCCCCTCTTGCGGATCGGGCCGATCCTCTGGCTCGCGAACCTGCTGGTGCGGCGTTGGATGGTCCAGGAAGAGGGGCTCGGCTCGCCCCCTGCACCCAGTGTCTACGACTACCGCACGCCCGAGTACTCCTCGTATGCGGAGACCCAGTCCGGGAAGTGGGAGTGCGCCCGGGGAATCGACAAGAGCTTCGCCTTCAATCGGAACTCGCGGCCCGAGGACTTCCTGTCGCACGAAGAGCTGCTGCACGACTTCGTGGATGCGGTCTCCAAGAACGGGAATCTGCTGATCAACGTCGGGCCGCGGGGTGAGGACGCCCGGATCCCGGAGCTGCAGCTCGAGAGGCTCCGGTGGCTCGGGGACTTCCTGCGCGACTGCGGCGAGGCGATCCACGGCTCTCGCCCCTGGAAGCGGGCCGAGGGCGAGACCCGCGAGGGCGTCCCGGTTCGCTTCACCACACGGGCGGGCATTCTGTACGCGACCCTCCTGGGGACGCCGACCGGTCGGACGGTGACCTTCGTCGATGTTCCGACCGCGGACCCCGCTGCGGTGGCACTGCTGGGGGACCCGCGACCCCCTCGCGCCGCGCGCGTGGGCGACGGAGACATGAGGGTCGAGATCGGCTCGAACTGGCCCGATCGTCCCGCACACGGTCTGCGTCTGGGGCCGGCCTGGATCTGAGCCGCTCGGGGACCTGCGCCCCGTCGGGTCCGCCTTCAGACCGGTCGCACCTCGGCGAGGCGCCGGATCGCGTACTCGTCGTCCCAGCACACGGCGGCCTCCCATGCGGCCGATGCCTGCGCGGCGACGTCGTATGCGTCGTCGTCGAGACCGGCCGCATTGTGAGGAAGCACCAGGTCGAGGTCGGGAACGTCGACGTGCGCCTCGTCCCAATCGATCAGCGCGACGCGGTCCGGGGTGACGCGGACGTTGCCCGGATTGTTGGAATCGCCGTGGACGACGCAGGTCGGGCGCCCCGACAGTCGGCTCCACGCGGCTCGGCAGCGCGCGACGCCTTCCCTCGGCATCGCACCGAGGTCGACCTTCGTCCCGGTCTCGGCGTGGAGGAGCTCGGTCGAAGATCGCCAGCCCGGGCGCTGCGGCCAGTCCTCCGTCAGCTGGTGCAGCTTGCGGAGCGTCGCCGCCACGCGACGCCAGTCGGCCTCCGTCTCGGGGGGCCCGCCCTCCACCCAGCTCATCACCACCAGGCCCTCGGCGAAGAGGCGCCCGTCCGTGGTCGGGATCGGCACGGGCACGCTGAGGCCCTCCCGGTCCAGGTGCTGGACGAGCTCGGTCTCCCACGCGAGGTCGGCGTCGCTCCTCGTGCCGAGCCGACCGACCGCGAGACGGCCATCCACGCGGACCCGCCACACCTCGTTGGCGACTCCGCCCGTGAGTGGCTCGATGCGAGTGGCGTCATCTCCCCATTGCCCGAGTGCATCCCACCCCACGGCCTCGTCCTCGCAAGATTCCGGCCGCCTCACGGCAGCAGATCGACGCCTAACCGTTGGCGCCGCGGCAGAGTACCTTCGCTCTCGGCCTCGGGGACCCGGCCGAGCGGAGGAGTCGGAACATGGATCAGTACGCCTGCATCATCCAGGAAGGCCAGGCTGCCGATCAGCGCATCGATGCGCTCGAGACCGGCCTCAAGCGGCTCGCCAGCGAGTTCTTCGGCGACGACCCGGCGGAGGTGGGCATTCGCTGGACGCGCCAGGCCCGGGGCTGGGCGTGGACGGCGGGAGAGCCCAGCACTTCGTCGATCGTCGTCCGGTCGGTTCCCGTGGGCTGGGACGACGGCGAGCGGGAGAAGTTCCTCCGCGCCGTCTGCGACCTCTGGGTCGACACCACCGGGTGCTCCATCAACGAGATCGTGGCGACGGCCTACGACGGGCCGCTTCCACTCTAGAGGCGAGGTTTTCGCATGCCCCTGTATCGATGCGCGATTCGAGAAGGCCTGAGCAACGAGTCCCAGCGAGAGCAGATCGCGAAGGAGGTCGTCCGGATCCACTGCGGCGTCACCGGAGCTCCGCCCTCGTTCGTCCACGCCTTCTTCCAGGAGCGCCCCTCCTCCCAGCTTCCGGAGGGCCAGGTGGCCTTCGTACTGGGGACGATCCGTTGGGGGCGGACGGACGAGCAGAAGGCGGAGATCGTCTCCGAGCTGCGTCGCAGCGTCGCCAGCGCCCTCGGTCGCGCCGATGGCGAGGTCGGCGTCGTCACCGTCGACATCCCCTCGAAGTGGAACATGGAGGGCGGGTCTCTTCTCCCGGAGCCGGGCGAGGAGGCCGCGTGGCTCGAGGCGCATCGCTCCTAGCGGAGCCGCCCCGGGGATCGTCAGCTCGACGCGTCCGGGAAGAAGTTCGGCTCGCGCTTCTCGAGGAAGGCGCTCATGCCTTCGCGCATCTCGGCGTTGCCCATGCCGCGGCGCACCTCGCGACGCTCGACCTGAAGCGCCTCTGCGAGACTCGCCTCCTCGGCCCCGACCACACAGCGAAGCACCGAGGCGACGGCCAGCGGCGGGCGCCGGGAGAGCTCGTGTGCCAGCTCCTGGGCCTTCTGCTGCAGCTCGTCGTTCGGCCAGACCTCGTGGACCAGCCCGATGCGCAGGGCCTCTGGGCCGGAGATCATCTTGACGCGCAGGATGATGTCGAGAGCGGCCGCGCGGCCGACGCATCGCGTGAGCCTCGCGGTTCCCCCCCAGGCGGGCACGCCCCCGATGTCGAGCTCCGGCAGGCCGATCTTCGCGCCCTCGGCGGCAGCCAGCCGGAAGTGGCAGCCGAGCGGAAGCTCCAGGCCGCCCCCCAGGCAGTAGCCGTAGAGGGTGGCGATCCAGGGCTTGTTCATGTTCTCGATCTTCGAGATGACCCGTAGCCGCTGATCCAGGACCGCTTCGAAGCTGCCCTTCCGCCGGATGCCCTCCGGCATCTGCTTCAGGTTCATGCCGACCGAAAAGTGCTCCTCGCCGGCGCCGCGGATCACGACGGCACCCACCGAGTCGTCCTTGTCGAGTGCGTCGACCTGCTCCTCCAGCGCGTCCATGAAGTCGAGGCTCATCCGATTGCGCGGTGCGTCGTCGTTGATCAACGTCACGACGCGGCCGTCGCGTTCGACGATCAGTGCGTCTCCCATGTCTTCGTCTTCCTCCGGTTGGGGGCGGGCGACTCGCGTGGCGGGCCATGCGGATCACGGGACCGTCGGCTCTTCGCCGGGTCTCACGTTCTGGAAGCGAGCGTTCACCTCGCGGATCCCCGGCACGACCCGGGCCAGCCAGACCGCGAACGCCAGCGCCACGATCCAGCCAGGCAGGACGAGGCCAGCCGCGATCCAGCCCGCGACGAAGAGCGGAACGCGTAGCGCCGCCCGGCGGATGCGGCGCGGAACCGTGTTCTCGCCCGCCCTCTGGTCGAAGGGCATCGGCCGCAGGAACCAGCCGTTCGCCAGCAGCAGGGTGACGAAGACCGGCCAGGGCGTCGGCGGGGTGTCCAGGCTCGGATCCGCGTCGATCGCCGCGTCGGGGGCGTCCTCCGGGTCCCGGAGCGCCGAATCGACCCGGCCCCAGACGTGATCCGGCGTCGGGCGGGCGATCGCGCCGCCCAGGTTCTGGCGACTCGGGCGACAGCGCCAGCGGTAGAGCACCCGGCCCTCGCGGCTCAGCGCGAGCACGCCCGGCTGGAAGTAGCCCTTGGGATGGGAGACCCAGTCCCCAGCGATCCATCGGTTGTCCGGCGAGTGCTCTCCCCAGTCGTTGGTGAACAAGGAGAGCCAGCCGCGCTCGGCGCACGCGCCGGCGATCTCCTGGTGGGGATCGCCGACGTGCTCGAGGCCGGTCGCCCAGTCCTGCTCGGCGTTCTTCGCCAGGGTCTGCGGCTCGCTCGTGATCGCGTACACCTCGCCGCCTGCCGCGCGAACCCGCTCGAGCACACCCGCCTTCGCGTAGCCGCGCAACTCGGGGCGACAGGGGGGACACCAGAAGCCGCGGTAGAAGAGGAGCACGACGAAGGCGTGACGGGGAAGAGTCCGTTCCAGCCATGCCGCGCGAACGCCGACGGGCGGGTCGAGGAGAGGCGCCGGCGAGCCCGGGTCGGTGGTGGCCTCGGCGAGGTGCGTGACGTCGAAGCCCGACGTCGCGGGGGCGATCTCGAAACGCTCGCGCAGGCACACGTCCTGCCCGTCCTCCTGCCCGCAGAGGATCAGCTGCAGCTCGCGTGCGGCGGTACCGGCTTCCGGGGCTTCCTCCGGGTCGAGGATCCCCGTCAGCTTGAACTCGCTTCCCCGCTCGCTGGAGAACCAGGCTCGTGCGGCCTCGGCCGCGTCGGCCAGATGGGGCGGAATCGTCTCGTGGACTCGGGGCATCGAGGCGGGCCTGCGACGCAGCGCGGCGAGAGCCGCGTGCCTCGGAGCCGTTCCGGACCGCGAATCCCGCTCGGCGCACCGGACTAGGTAGCACGGCGTACGCGTGCACTGGCGTTCGCGCACCACTCTCGTAGCTTGTCGCCGTGAGAAGGGAAATCAGGCGCTACGTCGAGAACGACGTCACGGGGCCCGACGAGGCGCTCGACGCGGGCGACGCCGAGGCGATTCGCGCGCGATGTCGGGAGGAGTTCGAGCGCGGCATCTCGGAGCTGCTCGAAGCCGCGCCTCCGGCAGCGGTGGCGCCCCGGCGCCGACGCATGGGTCAGGAGCTGTACGCCGGGCCGCTGGGGCTGGCCTTCGGATTCCTCCACATCCACGAGCGCACCGGCGAACGGGAGGCGATCGAGCGGGCGGCCGACTACCTCGACGTCGCGCTCGAGGCGATGGAACGCTCGAGCGTGCCTCGTCCGGAAGAGTGGCTCTCGTTCCACGCGAGTGGGGGCCTCCCCGCCGTGGCTGCCGTCGTGCGCGATCGCCTCGGAGACTCGGCAGCGTCCAAGCAGCACCTCGAGGACTTCCGCCGCGTGGCGGAGTGCGCCGCGAAGACCGACTTCCCGACGGAGGACCTGCTCTGGGGAAGGGGTGGCTTCTCCATCGGCGCCGCCTTTCTCCGCGCCCGTCTGGGTGAGGCGAGCGTCCGCGACGAGCTCGTCGCCGCCGCGCTCGCGCGCACGATCGAGACCGGGCGGCGGCACGCACGCGAGCATGCGCCCGATCTGACTCCCGGAGCTCACGGCTGTCCGCCGCTGCTCTACATCAACTTCGACCGATTCATGATGGAGTGCTTCGCCCGCTCGGCCATGGGCTCGCGCTCCCGTCCCGCACGGGGGCTGGCCGCCGTCGCCGCGCGAGTGGTGATGTGGATCGGAGAGCGGACGGAGCATCTCTCGCATCGCTACGACATCGGTCTCGTCCATGGGCTTCCCGGAGCGCTCTATCTGATGCTGCAGTTCCCCGAGCTGCTGGCAGGGCACGCCGCCACGAACGAGGTCCGCGCCTCCCTCGACTGTCTCGCCGACTGCATCGATGCCGAGCGCGGCATGCTCGAGCTGCTGCCTTCGCGCCACTCCGAGCCGGAGAAGTGCACGGACAAGATCCACTGGTGCAACGGAACGACGGGCGCCGTCTTCCTCTTCGCACGCGCGTACGAGCTGTTCCGCGAGCCGGCCTACCTGGACGCCGCCCGTCGCGCCGCCGAGCAGGTCTGGCGCTACGGGCTGCTGCGCAAGGGCAACGGGCTCTGCCACGGGATCGCGGGCAACGCCTACGCGTTCCTCTCGCTCTACCGCGCGAGCTCCGAGAAGCGGCAGCTCGATCGTGCTCTCCACTTCGCCCGCTTCACCTGGACGGATCGCATCACCCGGGAGCAACGGGCTTCGGATCGTCCGTGGTCGCTCTACGAGGGCCGGATGGGGACCCTCTGCTTCTACCTCGACTGTCTCGACCCCGCGCGCGCTCGTTTTCCCGCGTTCGAAGTGGACGCGCCATGAGGGGCAGGACGCTCGCGTTCGTGGCGGTCGCGGGCTCCCTCCTCCTGGGTCTGTACCTCGTCTTCGGCACCGGCCCGGCGCTCCATCCTCCCTCGGATCTGTCGGATCTGCTGGCCCTGGACGAGAGCCCCATCCGGGTGAAGGAGGTCTCGGGTCTCGAGAGCGAGCTCCGCATCGAGCGCGACGTGGCCGTCATGACTCGAGACGGGACGCGGCTCTCGGCCAACGTCTTCCGTCCCCGGGCCCCCGGTCGGTACCCGGTGGTCATGACGATCACCGCCTACCACAAGGACGACGGACCGCGGCGCTACCCCGACCACCTGCGCAACGCGCTCGAGCCCGACTTCGACATGGGCCGCTTCGAGGTGAGTCCCTGGACGCCCTGGGAAGGACCCGACCCGGCCTACTGGGCTGCCCGGGGCTACGCGGTGGTCACCCTCGACTCGCGCGGCTACGGCAAGTCGGGCGGTGTCGCGAGCGTGCTCAGCCTGCAGGACCGTCACGACTTCCACGACGCCATCACCTGGGCCGGAACGCAGGACTGGAGCAACGGCAGGGTGGGGCTGACGGGCGTCTCCTACCTGGCGATCGCGCAATGGGTCGCGGCCAGCGGGGCACCGGAGCATCTCGCGGCGATCACGCCCTGGGAAGGGCAGAGCGACAACTTCCGCGAGGTGCTCTTCCACGGCGGCATCCCCGAGACCGCCTTCACCGAGTTCTGGCTCACGCGCGTACGCAGCAAGGCCAACGAGATCCGCCTGCCGCCCGCGTCCATCGTGGGCTTCGCGGGCAGGCGGCCGATGCTGATGCGCTGGCTGCAGGCGCGCTTCATGCCGCCCTCCGGCATCGCGTTGGAGGAGATCACCGTCCCGGCGCTGATCTGTGCCAGCTGGTCCGATCACGGCATGCACACGCGCGGATCCTTCGAAGGCTTCAAGCGCATCGCCTCCGACCAGAAGTGGCTCTACACCCACGGGCAGCCGAAGTGGGCCGTCTACTACAGCGAGGAGGCGCTCGAGATGCAGAGCGCCTTCTTCGACTTCTTCCTGAAGGGGGTCGACAACGGCTTCGACGAGCGCCCCCGCGTGCGACTGGAGGTGCGCGACAGCCTCGACCGCTACACGGTGCGCGACGCGGAGGCCTGGCCGCTGCCCGACACGGTGCTGACGCCGCTCTACCTCGATGCGGCTCGGGGAACGCTGGAGCCGAGCCGCGTGGAGTCGGCCGGAAGGCTTCGCTACCCGGCGCGCGAGGGCAGGGCGGTGTTTCGCAGGACCTTCGACACGGAGACCGAGCTGACCGGCAACATGAAGCTGAAGCTCTGGGTCGAGGCCGACGGCGCGTCGGACATGGACCTCTTCGTGGCGGTGAAGAAGTTCGACGCCCGGGGCGAAGAGGTCACCTTCTACGGCAAGGCGGGCTACTCCCGCTCGCCGGTCGCGCTCGGCTGGCTGCGGGTGTCCCAGCGGGAGCTCGACCCGGAGCGCTCGACGCCGGCCCAGCCGGTGCTCCTGCACGAACGCGCGCTCCCGCTGGAAGCGGGCGAGGTCGTGCCGGTGGAGATCGAGATCCTGCCCAGCAGCACGCGCTTCCTGCCGGGCGAGTCGCTGGAGGTGGTGGTGCAGGGACGCGACCCCTTCGACCATCCCGCGCTGGCCCACGAGGAGACGGTCAACGCAGGCAGCCACGTGATCCATGCGGGCGGATCCTACGACTCCCACCTCCTCGTCCCGTGGATCCCGGCGCGCCGGGCGAGCCACGCGGACGCATCGGCGGGTCCGGCGCGCTAGCGCGACTCGGTCTCAGGGAGCTCGAACGGAGTCCTTGCCAGCCCGAGCCGGCTGAAGTATGAACTGAACTTCATGTCAGAAATTTCGATCGCGCCGGCCCCCGACGAGACCCCGGCGAACGGCCATACGACCCGGCGCCTCGAGACCCGCCGCAAGCTGCTGGAAGCGGGCGCCGAGCTCTTCGCCGAGGGCGGGGTGCGCGCCGTCACGAGCACCCGCATCGCGCGAAGGGCCGGTGTGGCCACGGGCACCTTCTACCTCCACTTCCCCGACAAGCACGCGCTGTTCGAGGAGCTGGTGGACGCAGCCCTGGAGGAGATGCGCCCGCAGTCCGACGCCGAACGCGCCGGCTCGGGAGAGGACTCGATGCGCCGCGACCTGGAGCGGATGCTCGAGGTGGCCGCGCGCCGCCGGAACCTGATCCGCGCCGTCTTCGACCGTGGCGAGAGCTCGGGTCTGGCCGAACGGATCCAGGACCGCATCGCGCGCGGTTTCGAGCAGCGATACGAGCGCGTGTTCCGCGAGCGCGGCATCCCGCTCCATCCGGGAGCTGCCGCCCAGGCCCGCGCGGCCGTGCTGGTTCGTGTCATCGCGTGGTGGGTCGAGGAGCCCGCACGCGCAGAGCGAGACGAGATCGTCGACGTGTTGATGGCACTCGCCCCGGGGCGGGTGCAGGAGGAGTCCCCTTGAGCGAGACAGCGACCGCGCAGACCCAGCCCCTTCCGACCGGATTCCGGACCCCCGAGCAGGAGCAGGCGGCCAATGGCCGCGGTGTCGCCCCGGCCGACGAGCTGGCGCTGGAGGACCTCAACCCGCTCAACGCACACCTGTTCCGCGAGAACCGCTGGCACGGCTACTTCGAGCGCCTGCGCCGAGAGGACCCGGTCCACCTGAACGAGATCGAGACCGCCGGCCGCTACTGGTCCGTGACGAAGTACGACGACATCAAGGCGGTCAGCTCGGATTGGGAGACCTTCTCGTCGGCCCACGGAATCACCCTGGGATTCCGGGTCGGTTCCGACTCTGCGAACATGATGCAGCTGGGATCGCGTCCCCCCTTCATCTCCCAGGATCCGCCCACCCAGACCGAGCAGCGCAAGACCGTGCGACCTGCGGTGGCCCCCCGCAACCTCGCCAGGCTCGAGCCGCTCATCCGGGAGCGGACCTGCCACGTGCTCGACGCGCTGCCCGAGAACGAGAGCTTCGATTGGGTGGATCGGGTGTCGATCGAGCTCACCACGTTGATGCTGGCGACGCTCTTCGACTTCCCGCTCGAGGATCGCCGCAAGCTGACCCGCTGGTCCGACGTCGTCTTCGCCATTCCCGAGCCCGGCGGCATCGTCGAGTCCGGCGACCAGAAGCGCGCGGAGCTGTTCGAGTGCCTCCAGTACTTCTCGCGACTCTGGGACGAGCGCCGGCAGAACCCCGGGGACGATCTCATCTCGATGCTCGCGCACGGAGAAGCCACCCGCGACCTGTCCGCCGCCGAGCACCTCGGCAACGTCCTGCTGCTCATCGTCGGGGGCAACGACACGACCCGCAACACCATGTCGGGGAGCGTCTACTCGCTGATGCACCGCTTCCCGGATCAGGGACGCAAGCTGGTCGCGAACCCGGGCCTGATGCGGAACGCGGTGTCCGAGATCATCCGCTGGCAGACGCCCCTCAACTACATGCGCAGGACGGCGACCCGCGACTGCGAGCTGCACGGCCGGGAGATCCGGAAGCACGACCAGCTCCTGATGTGGTACGTGTCCGCCAACCGTGACGAAGAGGTCTTCGAGAACGGGGACGTCCTCGACATCGAGCGCCCGAACGCGTCGCGGCACCTCTCCTTCGGCTACGGAATCCACTTCTGCATGGGCAGCCGGCTGGCCGAGCTGCAGCTTCGCGTGCTGTGGGAGGAGATCCTCGAGCGGTCCCTGAAAATCGAGGTGCAGGGGGAGCCGACCCGCGCCTTCTCGTCCTTCGTGAACGGGTACACGCATCTGCCTGTGGTGATTCGCCGCAGTTGAAGTCCGGCCTTGCCCCGGTGTGCGCGTAGGCGCACGGGTCGCCAGCGGTCGAGGAACGGCGCCGCGTTCGCCATACTGATCGCGCAAGCAGCGCGAACGGGGGGACGCGGCTGTCGCCATGAATTGGCTGAAGGCAATCCTGCGCAGTCTGTCGGGCAGTGCCCGGGACCTCGCCTTCATCGTGCTGGTGATCTCCTTCTTCCAGCTGGTCATCCTGCGCCAGCCCTTCCCGGACCTGGGCAAGGCGCTGGTCGGGCTGGTCCTGGTGCTCCTGGGTCTCGCGATGTTCGTGCGAGGTCTCGACCTGGGCCTCTTCCCGCTCGGTGAAGGCATGGCCCAGGCCTTCGCGCGCAAGGGGTCGCTGGGCTGGCTGCTCGCCTTCGCCTTCGCGCTGGGCTTCGGCACGACGGCTGCCGAGCCGGCACTGATCGTGATCGCCGAGGAGGCGTCGGAGGTCGCCGCGGGGGCCGGCGCCATTCTCGACACCGAGGAGGCACGCGAGCGCTACGCCCTCGGGCTGCGGCTCTCGGTCGCGCTGGCGGTCGGCGTCGGGATCGTCGTCGGCGTGTGGCGGATCCTGACCGGCTGGCCCATCCACCTCATGATCGCCGTCGGGTATCTGCTCGTGGTCGTCATGACGGTGCTGGCGCCCGAGGAGATCATCGGCATCGCGTACGACTCCGGGGGGATTACCACCTCCACGATCACGGTGCCCCTGGTCACCGCCCTGGGTGTCGGCCTCGCGTCGTCTCTCGAGGGTCGCAACCCCGTGTCCGACGGCTTCGGGCTGATCGCGTTCGCGTCCCTGACCCCGATGATCTTCGTGATGCTGTACGGAATGCTGATCTGATGGACCTGGTCGCCGAGTTCCTCGAGGTCCTGGTCGAGACGATCCGCGACGTCCTGCCGATCGCGGCCGTGCTCGTGACCTTCCAGCTCTTCGTCCTGCGTCGTCCTCTCGCCAACCCGAGGCGCCTGGTGTTGGGCTTCGGATACGTGCTCCTCGGCCTGGTGCTCTTCCTCATGGGCCTCGAGCAGGCCGTCTTCCCGGTGGGCAAGGCCATGGCCGCGCAGTTCACGGCGCCCGGCTTCCTCGGGGTGGACCACACCGCGGCGGGCCATTCCGTCGACCCGGCGGCCTACGTCTGGCTGTACGCCTTCAGCTTCGCCATCGGGTTCAGCACCACCATGGCCGAGCCCTCCCTGATCGCCGTGACCCTCAAGGCCAAGGAGCTCTCTGCCGGTGCCATCGGCGCCTGGGGGCTGCGGGTCGCGGTGGCACTCGGCGTCGCGATCGGCATCACCCTGGGCGTCTATCGAATCGTGATCGGCGTGCCCCTGCAGTACTTCATCATGACGGGCTACGTCGTGGTCATCGTCCAGACGATGTTCGCCCCCAAGCTGATCGTCCCGCTGGCCTACGATTCGGGGGGCGTCACGACCTCGACGATCACGGTGCCTCTGGTGGCCGGCCTGGGACTCGGGCTCGCGGAGTCGATCCCCGGCCGCAGCCCCCTCATCGACGGCTTCGGCCTCATCGCCTTCGCCAGTCTCTTTCCGATGATCACCGTCATGGGATACGCCCAGGCCTCCGAGTGGCGCGCGGCTCGCAAGCGCTCGCCCGACGCCACGAGCGATCCCGCAACCCCCGAGGAGAGTCCATCATGAGGTTCAAGCTGCTGGTCGCCTTCGTCGACGATCACCTGACGGAGGCCATTACGGAGGCTGCCCGGGAAGCCGGAGCCACGGGCGCCACCGTGGTGTCGAGCGCTCGCGGCGAAGGCCTCGAGAAGAAGCGCACCTTCCTCGGCCTGAGTCTCGAGACTCAGCGCGATATGGTCCTGCTTCTCGTGGAGGAGCACCGGGCGCGGCACATCCTGGAGACGGTCGGGAACGCGGGCGAATTCGACGCCAGCTCGGGCACCGGAATCGCGTTCCAGGTGGATGTGGAAGATGCGGTCGGAGTGGCGCATCAGGTGAAGGACATCACTCCGACGCTGGAGAAGGAGGAGCTATGACGGACAAGAAGATCGTGCGCGTCGAGGACGTGATGCAGCGCGACTACGCGATCATCGACGGGGTCGCCACGGTCGCCGAGGCACTGGCGGTCCTGCGGGAGAAGGAGCTGCACTTCCTGATCGTCGCCAAGCGCCACGCCGACGACGAGTACGGCATGGTGATGGCTGCCGACATCGCGAAGCAGGTCCTCGCGCCCAATCGTTCGCCCGAGCGCACGAACGTCTACGAGATCATGGCCAAGCCCGTGCTCTCCGTGAAGCCGGAGATGGACATCCGCTACTGCGCCCGGCTCTTCCACCGATTCGGAATCTCCGCCGCCCCGGTGATCAAGAACGACGAGGTGCAGGGAATCGTCGCCTACGACCAGCTGGTGCTGAAGGGGCTGGCCGATGTCCAGAGCTAGGGGCGAGAACCGGGGCGGGTCGGAATTCCGGAAGCGGTAGACTCTCGAGATGTCCGAATCCGAGAGCCCGACCCCCGCCCATCCCCTCGACCGCCTCGGGGTCTTCGCCGGCGTCCTGACGGGCGTGGTGGGCTTCCTGGTGGCCGTCGCTTGCGTGGCCGTGCCGCTTTTGCACTTCGTTCTCGGACCTCTCGGTCCGGCCATCGGCGGCGCCGTGGCAGGGCGGCTGGGTCGCGGCGGGTTGGGTCGGATCCTGATGGCCGCAGTCACGATGGCGGCCGGTATGGCGGCCGTGGCCGCTGCATTCACGGGCATGATGACCGGTGACGGGGAGTCCGAGTCCACCTGGGTACGGCTGGCTCCGGCGATCGCCTTCTTCTACACCGGCGCGCTCGCCACCGCGGGTGCCTTCTTCGGGGCCGCCACCGCCCCGGCCGAGTAGCGCGACCCGAGACGGTCAGGGCGTCGGCTCGCCTGCCGGGCAGTCGAACGCGTAGATCGTCTCCTGGCGATAGGTCTCTCCCGGCCGCAGCACGATCCCCGGAAAGGACTCGTGATGGAGCGCGTCCGGGAAGTGCTGGGTCTCGAGGCAGAGGCCGGCGTGCGGGCCGTAGGCGGAGCCGCCCTTGCCCCGGGCGTCGAGGGAGTTTGCCGTGTACAGCTGGACGCCGGGCTCGGTGGTCGAGAGCCGCAGCCGCCGGCCCGACCCCGGGTCGCGAAGCCACCCGATCTCTCGGGGCGTGCTGCGGGCCGCATCCGCGAGCACGAAGTTGTGGTCGTAGCCTCCTCCTCCCGGCACCCCCTCCAGGTCGCGGCCGACGGTCTTGGCGACCCGGAAGTCGAGGGCCGTTCCGTCCACGGGGAGCAGTCGGCCCGTCGGAATCAGGGCCGGGTCGACCTCCGTGTAGCGCTCGGCTCGCAAGCACAGCTCGTGCTCGAGGACGCCTCCCCTGCCGGCCAGGTTCCAGTAGCTGTGATGGGTGAGATTGATCGGCGTGGGCGCGTCGCAGCGCGCCTCGTACTCGAAGCGAAGGGCGTCGTCGTGTCCGAGCACGACCGTCACCGCGACCTCGAGCCGGCCGGGGTAGCCCTCGTCTCCGTCCGGGCTCGTGAGCGAGAAACGCAGAGCCGGCCCGTGCGGGTCGTCCTGTCGGTCGACCGTCCAGAGCTGCTTGTCGAATCCGACGCGGCCCCCGTGGAGGTGGTTGGGGCCGTCGTTCGCAGCGAGCTCGTAGCGGGTCCCGTCGAGCTCGAAGGAAGCCCCGGCGATCCGGTTCGCGACGCGTCCCACCGTGCAGCCGAAGTTGCCGCCACCCAGGTAGCCCGCGACGTCGTCGTAGCCGAGCACCACGTCGGCCAGGGTGTCGTTCCGGTCGGGGAGCCACAGCTCGGTCAGGGCGGCTCCGAGATCGATCCAGCGCGCGATCGATCCGCGGTCGTTCTCGAGGGTGTAGCGACTCACGTCCCGACCATCCTCGAGCGTTCCGAAGGCTTCGCAGCGGGGCTCCATGTCGGGGATCCTAATCCCCGATGGAGCGAGGGGAAGACGGGTCGGCGCCGAGAACCGCTCGTCGGCCACGCTATCGTGCCGCTGTCCGGGCGGGTCGGCGACACCCGATCCGGGAGGAGAGCCGGTGAGCCAACACCCCGCGCTGCATCCCTACAACGACGGCTTCGCGTGGCGGTCCTCTCCCGTCCGGGGCCGTCTGCCCGAAGGTCTCGCCAGGCAGTTCGACGAGCAGGGCTTCTGCCTCTACGAAGGCGCCTTTCCGGCCGACCAGGTGGCGCGCGCCATCGAAGAGATCGATCCCTGGGAAGAGAAGGTCGAGCAGTTCCTGCGCACCCGGAAGGACGGTCGGGCCCTCATCGCCCGCGCCGGCGAGATCACCTTCTCGACCCACCTGGTGACCCGCAGCGGCTGGCTGCGCGAGATGAGCGCGGCCGCTCCGATCCTCGACCTCTGCCACGACCTGATCGGTCCCGACGTCCGGCTCTACTGGGACCAGGCGGTCTACAAGAAGCCCGGCACCACCCAGGAGTTTCCGTTCCACCAGGACAACGGGTACACCTTCATCGAGCCGCAGCAGTATCTCACCTGCTGGGTGGCGCTCACCGATGCCACCGTCGACAACGGCTGTCCGTGGGTGATCCCCGGCTGGCATCGCTACGGCACCATCGCTCACGAGGCGACCGAGCTCGGCTGGCGCTGCGTCGAGTCGTCGCCCGATGCCGTGCCGGTGCCGGCGCGCGCGGGAGACATCGTGGTGTTCTCGTCCCTGACACCGCATCGCACGGGGCCGAACCTCTCGGACGGGGTGCGCAAGGCCTACATCCTGCAGTATGCGCCCGACGGGGCCCGCTGCCGCGACGGGGGCGGTGCCGACCCGGGACTCCAGAACGACGCCGACCGGCAGTACGAAGTGCTGCGCGGCGGGGAGCGGGTGCTCGTCCCCAGAGCTTGACCCGTCGCTCCCGCGCGTGAGATCATCTCTCCGGAGGCGCGCGATGCCCTCTCGATCGATGCCCTCTCGATCCAGGCCGGCCGCTCGGGCCGCCGGGCTCACGGTCGCCTTCGCGCTGGTCGGGCTGCTGGCAGCGTCGGCGGCGCTGGCCGAGCCCACGAAGTTCTACGTCGCGCCTGCCCTGAGCTCGATCTCCCTGGACGGAACCGGCATCACCTTCGACCTGGGCACTCCCGTCGGAGAGGTGTCGATCCCGCTCTCGGCCGGGACGGGTACGGGCGCTCCGCTGCCCGACGGGACCAACGGGGACGGACTGCGCTCGACCCTCGAGGGCCACTTCAACGTGGACGTTTCGGAGTCCCTGACGACCATCGCCTTCGGCGGCCTCGGGGGTGTCGTGGTGCCGAGCACCAGCGGCAGCTGGCTGCCGGGTCCGCCCGCCGCACCCGGCGCGGCCGAGGAGGCGCAGCTCGCCATCACCCTCGCCGACCCGCTCGGCGTCGTGTCGGGGACGGCGGCCGTTCGCGAGTTCGCCATCGGGCTCGACGCGTTCGGTGTCCCGAAGGGCCTGAGCGAGGTCGCTCCGGGACGCTACGAGTTCCCCATCGGACAGTTCGCGTCGCCGCCGCTCTTCCTGGGCGTGGCGGACGGGGTGATCGACATCGCCACCAGCCTCGGCGACATCGGTTCCGGCTACCAGCCGCGGATCGGTCTGCCGCTGGGCTTCGAGCTGCCTCCCGTGGACGGCACGACGGGTGTCCTCGAGGTCGTCGACGCGACCGAGGGCATCCTGAAGCTGACCCTGCCGATCGACATCACGGCCGTGATCCCGCCCACGACCTTCGGCGAGTCGCTTCCCCTGTCGCTCGACCTGCGCGCTTCCAGGGCCAGATCGTGGCCTACAACCGCATTCCGGTGCCCGAGCCGACATCGGCCGGGACGGCCGCTGCGGCCCTCGTCGCCCTGGCCGGGATCGCGGCGCGGCGACGCAGTCCGGGAAGGGCCCGATGAGACGCTCCCGTCGCGCTTCGTCCCGCATCACGACGCTGGCCGCGCTGGCGCTGGTCCCGCTGCTGCTGGGCAGCGAGTGCAACGAGGCCGAGGAGCTGCAGTACATCGTCTTCGGCCTGTCGCGCCCGATCAGCGAGGCGCAGCTGAACGCCGCGGCCGTGCAGGTCGCCTTCTGTCGCTCGCTCTCGCTGACGGTCCGGGTCGACGACGTGGTCGAGGCACAGACTCCCGACCCCGAGGCCTGCGAGACCCAGCAGACCGTGTCGCTGCCCGACGAGGGCGTGACGATTCTCGCGGACGTGGAGCTGCCGACGGATCCGCAGCGTCAGTCACTCGGACTGACGCTGACCTCGACCCTCGACAACGCGCTGGCGCCCGGTCGGGTGCGCGTCGATTGGGAGGCGACGTTCCGCTACGAATCGGATCCCTACACCGAGACGGAGCCGGACCCGGCGGTCTACGTGCAGTTCACCAAGGTCATCCGCTACCCGGATAGCGACCCCGGGGCCACCGCCTCGGTGGGGATCGGACCGGCGGGTGGGCCGATCCAGCCGGTCGCTCTGCCGACCGCGGGGGTCTTCCTCGATCCGGCCGGAGACTCGTTCGATCTCGAGGCGAGCATCGGCTACTCGCCGACACTGCCGGGCAACACGACCCAACAGCTGTGGGGCCTCTCCTCGGTTCAGGCCATCGTGGCCAGCTCGAACTTCGTCTGCCGCGAGCTCGACGACGGCAAGCCCTTGAGCGGCGGCTTCCTTCCCCCCTGCCACACCGGGACCGCCGGCGACTCCTGCGAGTCCGATCGGCAGTGCGGAGAGGGCTTCGGATGCCGCAGCTTCAGCTGTACCCCACTGGGCGGTCTCGGAGCCCCCTGCCAGGACGACTCGGACTGCGATGGCACCCTGCGCTGCGACGACGAGGCCGGGGAGTGCCTCGTGGGCCTGGTGATGCCTGAGCCCTGAGGCCGATATTCGCAATGATGTCGAGGGCTTGCGAAATGCAGCCACTTGGCTACATTGCGGCCCGTGCCCCGATCCGACTCCAGGACTGCCAGCCCTCGCGGTCGCGACGCCGTGGTCGACGCGGTCTGCAAGGCCGGCGCCGAGCTGTTCGCCGAACGCGGCCCGGGCGCGGTCTCCAGCCGCGAGATCGCGGCGCGAGCGGGCGTGAACTACGGCCTGCTGCACCGGCACTTCGGCAGCCGGGAGGCGCTCGTCAGCGAGATCATGACGCGCCTGTCCGCCGAGCTCGGGCGCGCCCTCGACGAGGGCCAGCGGAGCGGGCGTTCCGTCTTCGCGACGCTCGCCGAGCAGCCCGCGTACGCACGGGCGCTGGCCCGGGCCGCTCTCGACGGCTTCGACATGACGAGCCTGCAGGACGCCCATCCCATCCTCGATCGCCTGGTGCCCCTCGTCAGTGGCGGGGCCGGCGTGGCCGACGCCTCCCTCGAGGACCGCGCCGCCGTGGCCGCGGCCTCCGCGGCCTTCCTGGGCTGGGCGGTCTTCGGATCGTTCCTCGGGCCCGCACTGGAGCTCGAGGGGACCGAGGGCGAGCACGCCATCGAGGCCGCCCTGCGCGCCGCGGGCGCGCTCGCCGAAACCTGAACCCACGACACGAACCGCCAGGAGACGACATGCAGACCCAGCCCCTCGACGGTGCCTTCGGCGCCCAGGTCCTGAACGTGAATCTTTCCGAGGCCGTCGACGACGAGGCCTTCGCCAAGGAGCTCCGCGCGCTGCTGCTGCAGGAACGGTTGCTGGTGTTCCGCGACCAGCAGCTCGACGCCCGCACCCTTCGGGACGTCGGTCGCTGTCTCGGAAGCCTGGACGTGCACCCCTTCATCGAGCCCGTCGAAGGGGTCCCGGAGGTCGTCGCCATCGTGAAGGAGGCCGACGAGCGGCAGAACTTCGGGGGTGCCTGGCACTCCGAGGTCAGCTTCTACGAGGAGCCGGCGATGGGGACCATGTTGTACGCCGTCGAGACCCCCGAAGACGGTGGCGACACCCTGCTCGCGGACGCGGTCCGCGCCTGGGAGGCCCTGCCGGCGGAGACCCGGAAACGGATCGACGGCCTGCGCGCGCTGCACTCGGCCGAGCACGTCTACGGGGTCGGCGGCTTCTATCAGGACCGCGCCCAGGGAGCGGCCTCCGGCACGAAGACGCGCGGGATGGACGCCGTGCAGGGTCGGGTCTCGCATCCGCTCGTACGCACCCACCCCGAGACCGGCGAGAAGATCCTCTACGTGAACCTCGCGTTCACGGTCGGGATCGAGGGCATGCCCGACGAGGAGGCGCGGCCCCTGCTCAACGAGCTGATCCAGCACGCGACGAGCAAACCCTTCGTGACGAGGCTCCAGTGGCAGCCCGGGACCCTCGCGATGTGGGACAACCGCTCGACCCAGCACTGCGCCCTCAACGACTACCGGGGTCAGCGCCGGGAGATGCTGCGGGTGGTGATCGAGGGAGACCGGCCCGTCTGACGGGCCGGCTCGCTTCAGCCCGATTGCTCGTCGACGCGGGGCAGGGTCCCGAGCTCGTCGAGCCAGCCCTGTGCCGACCGGCACCAGAGCTGCGCGACGGGTCGCAGCGACCCACGCTGCTGCAGCACCCCCGTCCGCAGGCTCAGAGGGCCTCGCTCTCCCGGGCCGGGGCCGCCGTAGAGGGCCGTCCCGCAGCTCGGGCAGAAGCCGAGTGCGCGCTGCGCTCCGCTCTCGGCACGCTTGAGGTACTCGCGAACCTCGCCGGAGAGCAGCCGGAACGTATCGCGTTCGCTCACCGCGATGGTGCGGAAGGCGCTCCCCGAGTGCGTCTGACAGTCGGTGCAGTGACAGACGAACACGAGGCGGGGATCCACCTCGGCCTCGAAGGAGACCTCGCCACACAGGCAGGCACCGTCGACCTTCATGGCCGGAGCCCCGACCTCCTCCCGGAGCCCTGCGCGCCGGCGCCTCGCCTTCGCAGCAGGGTGACGGCCCCGAGTGCAGCCGCGGCCGCGACTCCGGCCCCGGGCTCCGGCACGAAGGCCACGAAGTCGGGAAACTCGCGCTTGTCGGTGTCTCCGTGGTCGAGCTCCGGGCTGCTCAGGACGGTGCCGCTCACGGCGTCGAGGTCGAGTGAGTAGAGGTCGAAGGGCACGGACGAGCTGGCGCGGTACATCGTGAAGAAGATGCCGCTCCCGGAGTCGATGGCGCCGCGACCCGTGGCTCCGCTCGTCTCCACGAAGGTGTCGCCGACGGGAGTGAGCGCGCCGGTCGTCGTGTTCACCTGCATCAGGTAGCGGGTCCGCGGGTTCGTGGCGTTCGAGCCGAAGACCCCGAAGAGGGTTCCCGAACCTTCGTCGAACTCGAGGAAGTCCGGGGCGTTCAAGAGGCCGGTGACACCGCCGTCGTCCAGGTCGGGATTGGCGACGACGGCGCCCGTGGTGAGGGAGACCGAGTAGATCTTCCGGTTGCCTCCGGAGACGGCTGGGCCGATGAAGTGGAAGAGCCCGTTCGCCGGGTCGATCGCCGAGGCGCCGCCGGCGGAGTTGAGCGAGAAGCCCGCGCCGATCGGATCGATCTCCCCGGTTGCAGGATCCAGGGTCGCGACCCACCAGGTCCGATTCTCGACGGGAGTGACGTCGGTCTGGACCACGCCGTAGATCGTCCCGGTGCTGGGGTCCAGGTCGAACAGGAAGGGGCTGAGCCGAAGGTCGGCGACCGGACTCGACGTGTCCTGGAGCGGGTTGGAATCGAGCTGGTTTCCGGTCGCGAGGTCCACGGTGTACAGCGTGCGATTGCTCGAAGGGCCGACGTTGGGCCCCGCACTCACGTAGGCGACACCGGGACCCGGGTCCGCGGCCATGTGGTTGCCGCCGAAGGTCACCCATTTCGCGGGGATGCCGTTGCCGTAGATCGACACCGAACCGCTCGCGGTGTCGACGGTGCCGAGGAAGTAGCTCTCGAGCACCGTGTCGTAGAACATTCCGTAGTAGGTGCCCTGGGCCCGCGACGTTCCCGGGATCGAGATCCCCAGAACCAGACCGAGGATTGCGGCCAGCAAGCGCACGGAAAGCCTCCCCCAAGGTGCTGGGGAGCGTCGACAGCATGGGCGAGATCCTTCGCTCATGCCAGCCACGGGTGCCACGGCGTCTACACCGCCGTGTGCTCGCAGTGGGCGATGCCGTGTCGGGCCCGGGAGACTTCTTCTCCCGCTCAGCGGACGCCGAGCTTGCGGGCGGCGCGGTCTGCGGCCTCCGGCCCGGCCAGCTGGCGCAGGAGGAGAAGGCCGTCGACGAGGGCGGTGGCGGCCTCGGCCTCGGCGCGCCGGCGCTTCGGCGTGCCCTCGAGAAAGGTCGCCGTCCACGCGATCCAGCCCTCCACCAGGGCGGGCACCAGTGTCCGGTAGGGGTCGCGGCCCGCGGCTGCCAGGCCGTTCGCCTCGAAGAAGAGCCCGAACAGGGGGTCGGTTTCGGGTTGCGCGAGCACCGGCCAGGCGGACCGCACCAGCTCGACGTGGTCGCGCGCCGGCTTGCGGAAGGCGTCGCCGAGGGTCTGCTGCAGCTCGAGGCCCATCGACCCGAGGACCTGGCCGATCAGGTCGTCCTTGGACGGGAAGTAGTACACGACCGTCCGGTCGCTGATTCCGAGCCGCCCGGCGACACGACCGAAGCTCAGCTGGCTGAGCCCGTCGTCGAGCGCCGCCGCCAGGGCCTCCTCGAGGATCCGTTCCCTGCTGTGCCTGCGGCGCATCCCGGATTGACTGTAGCAGTCACTACGATATTGTAGCGGTCACTACAAAACGACACGGCGCGCCCCTGGACGAAGCGAGAGGAGATCGCGACATGACCAATTCCGCCGGAAGGGCCGAGCTCTGGCCCGAGCCGAAGCAGGCGCGCACCCACCTGGGCACCATCGAATACCGCGACATCGGCCGGGGCCCGGCCATCGTCTTCCTGCATCTGGTGCTCGCCGAAGCCTCGCACTGGGACCGCATGCCGCCTCTCCTGGCCGATCGCTTCCGCTGCATCCTCCCGACCCTGCCGATGGGGGCGCACCGACTTCCGGCCGACGCCGACGCCGATCTCTCGCCCGAGGGACTCGCTCGCGCCGTGGCCGACCTGCTCGACCACCTCGACCTGCGCGACGTCACGCTCGTCGGCAACGACAGCGGCGGCGCGATCGCCCAGGTGGTGGCCGTCCACCACCCGGAGCGGCTCGGACGGGTGGTGCTCACCAACTGCGACATGTACGACGACTTCCCGCCGAAGATCTTCGGCTACTTCAACCTGATCCCGCACGTCCCGGGAGGCATGTCGATCCTGGGACGGACCCTGAAGATCCGCGCGTTGTGGGGACTGCCTTTCGTGTTCGGGCTTCTCACCAACGAGATCGACGCCGTGAAGATCGATCGCTGGGCCGACGCCCTGCTCGCGGACGAACGCGTGCGCAGGGACGTGCGCCAGGTGATGCTGGGCTTCGGTCCGCAGGTCACCAACGCTGCGGCCGCCGCGCTCCGCTCCACGAAGCTCCCCTTCCTGGTGGCCTGGGGGGCCGACGACCGGGCCTTCAAGCCCGCGCTGGCCGAGCGCTTCTGCCGCGAGATCCCGACCGCCGAGCTGGTCATGATCGAGGACTGCAAGACGCTCGTGTGCTGGGACCAGCCCGAGCGGCTCGCCGAGCTGATCACGGACTTCGTCGCAGAGACCGGCAGCGCCGCCGAGCCGGGCTAGCGGGGACGCGGGTCCACGGGACGGAGCGGTCCGACCGGGTTCAGGCCACGTCGCGGCGCGTCAGCGGCTCGAGCTCCGGCCACAGCTCCTTCCCCTTGCTCCGCATCATCTCGATCGCGGCAGGGGCCGCCCAGGCTTCGACGGCTCGGTCGTAGGCCGGGCGTGCCTTCACCCGCTCCAGCCAGCTCGCGACCGCAGGCCGGGCATCGCGCGAGAGCAGGGGGTCCATCGCCAGGTGCTCGAGCCGCAGCACGTACGGGAGAAGAGTCGCGTCGGCCAGGCCGAAGCCGTCGCCCGACAGCCATGCGGAGCTCGCGAGGGCGCTCTCCATGTCGTCGAGGATGTCGAGGAACACGCTCAGTGCCCCGGCGAACTCGGGTGCCGCGATCCCGTGCGCGAGGACGCTGCGCCGCGTGGCGCGAGCCCTCGGGTCGGGGATCGCCTCGATGTTGGCCTCCCGTACCTCCTCGGGAAGCTCGAGGAGGGCGTCGCGCGGTCCCATCGCGAAGGTCACGACGGGTGCGGCCGGGTGGAGCGATTCGTCGACGCGCTTGATCCACGAGTCGACCGCGTATCGGCCCGCCGCGTCGGCAGGGCGCAGCGGCGGGTCGGGGAAGGCGTCGTCCAGGTACTGGTTGATCAGGGTGGACTCGACGAAGACCCGCCCGTCGTGGACCAGGGTGGGGACGACGTGCCTGGGGTTGAGCTTCACGTACGCGGGGTCGTGCTGCTCTCCGGCCAGCAGGTTGACCTCGTGGGAGACGAACTCGAGGCCCTTCTCTTCGATCACGAGGCGCACCTTCTGCGAGCAGGTCGAGAAGGCGAAGTGGTAGAGCTCGAGCATGCGTCTTCCTCCGAGGTGTCTTCTGCCAGCTCGTTCCGGCGTCTTCAGGAGATTCGCTGGTCGATTGAAAAGCGAGACGCGGCGAGGCTAGAGGCTTGAGTTTCGCTTGTCAAGTGAATAATGTAGTGGCATCGAGGGGGGCACGAGGATGGGCGCGACCACCGAGGGGACGACGAGCCGGGCCGAGCAGCGCGAGGCGACCCGGGAGCGGATCGTCGAGGCGGCCCTGGAAGGCTTCGCGGAGAGGGGGTTCCGAGGCGCGAGCACCCGGGACATCGCGAGGCGGGCCGGCGCCAACCAGGGCCTGCTCACCTATCACTTCAAGAGCAAGGACGCGCTGTGGCGAGCGGCGGCCGACCGGATCTTCGGTCTGCTCCGGAAGAGCCTGGAGGAGCAGCTCGAAGGTCTCGAGTTCGCCGAGGTCCGGGATCGCAACCGCGAGGAGATCCGTGCCTTCGTGCGTTTCGCGGCCGAGCATCCGGAGCTCTTCCGGCTGATGGTGGACGAGGGCAAGAACTCCAGCGAGCGGATGGAGTGGCTCGTCGAGAACCATCTGGAGCCGATCTACGAAGGCTTCTGGCAGGGTCGGGACGCCGTCCCGGACGAGTCCCTGCTGCCCCACGCCTACTACGTCCTCGCAGGAGCCGGGTCGTTGATCTTCGCGGTCGCGCCCGAGTGCCGTCGCCTGACGGGTCTCGATCCGGCCGCTCGCGAGGTCGTCGAGACCCACGCGGACTTCGTGGCAGGCCTGCTGCTGCCCTGAGGCCTGGCCCACCGGGTGCGGGAGCCGGGCCCAGGGAGATCAGTCGTAGCGGAACTCCTCGCCTTCGAGGTCGATGGCCGGGATCTCGTCCTTCTCGCGCCAGTAGTCCTGGGTGTGCTGCCACTCGGGCTTGTCGCCCCGCTTCGGCAACAGGTGCATGCTGCGCATCAGGTAGTTGGGGTTGAAGTTGTCCGGGTCGATCCACGGCAGCAGCGGCATGTCCGCGTCCTCCGCTCGCAGGCCGACTTCGACCCGGCGATACCCGTTGGCATCCATGTGCTTCAGCAGGCGGCAGACGAAGTCGCAGAGCAGATCGACGCGCAGGGTCCAGCTGGCGCGGAAGTAGCCGAAGATCCAGAGCAGGTTCGGCAGGCCGGTGAACATCATGCCGCGGTAGGTGAGGGTCTTCGCGAAGTCGAGGGGCTTGCCGTCCACCTCGAACTGGATGTCGCCCAGCACCGACAGGTTGAAGCCCGTCGCCGTCACGATGATGTCGGCCTCGAGCTCGTCGCGCGAGCGCAGGCGGATGCCGCGCTTCGTGAAGCAGTCGATCTCGTCGGTCACCACCGAGGCCTTGCCCGCGCTGATGCCCTGGAAGATGTCGCCACTGGGGACGAAGGCGAGGCGCTGCTGCCAGGGTCGGTAGCGGGGCGTGAAGTGCTTCTCGACGTCGTAGCCTTCCGGTAGCAGCGCCTTCACGGCGCCGACCAGCAGCTTCTTCATGTCCTCGGGCTGGTCGATGCAGGCCTGGGTGACCTTGGCCTGGTCGGACAGGATCTTGCGACGGGTGATCTCGTGGATCCAGGCTTCGTCGATCTCGAGCTCGCGGAGGGTGTCGGCCATCTCGTTCTGGTTCTCGGCCGGGAAGAAGTAGGTGGGCGAGCGCTGCAGCATGGTGACGTGCTCGGTCTCGCCCGCGATGGCGGGGATCAGGGTGGCGGCTGTCGCGCCCGAGCCGATCACGACCACGCACTTGCCCGTGTAGTCGAGGTCTTCGGGCCAGGTCTGCGGATGGACGATCTCGCCCTCGAAGTCCTCCATGCCCTCCCATTCGGGGGTGTATCCCTGGGCGTGCCGGTAGTAGCCCTGGCACATCCACAGGAACCCGGCGGTGAAGACCACGGACTCACCGGTGTCGAGGCGCGTGGCCTCGACGGTCCACCGCAGGTCGTCGTTCGACCAGCTCGCGCGCTCGATGCGATGGCCGTAGCGGATGTGCTGCCCGAGGTCGTTCTCTTCGATGACCTCGTTCATGTAGGTCAGGATCTCGCCGGCCGTGGCGATGGGCGGACCCGTCCACGGCTTGAAGCGATAGCCGAAGGTGTACAGGTCGCTGTCCGACCGGATGCCCGGGTAGCGGTGCATGTGCCAGGTGCCGCCGAAGCTCTCGTAGGCCTCCAGCACGACGAAGCTCTTGTCGGGGCACTGCTGGGTCAGGTGGTAGGCGGCGCCCACTCCGGAGATGCCGGCACCCACGACGAGGACGTCGAAGTGCTCGGTGGGAGGGCCGGCGGGATCGGGGGCAACAGCGGGCTGGGGCACGAGAGTCTCCGTGGCTTCGGGTTCGGGTTCGGGTTCGGGTCGCGGGCGTCGCAGGAGAGGACAGCAAGGCCCATGCCGCCCGAGCCGGCTCCTGGGGCTTGGACGGCAGAGAAGGGTGGGGCGGAATGCCTCTCGGTGGGTCCACCGCGGGCGCGGCGACTCCCCGGCCGACGGGACGGATCAGGCCAGGAACTCCTCGCTTCCCAGGTCGAGGGCGTGCCGGGCATGGCGTCGGGCCATGGCGGTGAACATCTCGTCGCCTCGCTCGGTCTGCTCGACCATCGGGGCGGCGATCACCGTGACCGCGAAGCCCGAGAAGACGCCCCTTCGGTAGTCGTCGAAGCAGCGGTCGGCGTCGTATCCCGTGACGCCGGACTCGACCAGCGCACGGTGGTAGTCGTTCACGAGACCCCGCTCGAGCTCGCGCCGCGTCTCCGGCAGCAGCCCGGCGCCGAGGAAGTAGGCGACGTCCGAGAGCGGGTTGCCCAGGGTCAGGCTCTGCCAGTCGACCGCCGTCGTGACCGGCGGAGTCTTCGACGCGTCGATCAAGAGGTTGTCGAGTCGGTAGTCGACGTGCACGACGCTGAACACGTCCCCGAGCGGCTCGAAGGGGGGTCCGTTGGACTCCGCGGCCCGCTCGAGGATGGCGACCTCGTCGGCCTCGAGCCGCTCACGGAATCGGTCGAGGAAGCGCGGAAGCTGGGCGCGGTAGAGGGCCCGTCCGATCTGTATCGTCAGCTCGTTCGGGACGCCCAGCCAGTCCAGCTTCGTGAGCGACGCGTCGCACCAGGTCGGACCGTGCAGTCCGACGAGCTGCAGCACGGCGGCCTGCGCCACCGGCGGCGAGCAGCCGGCGAGCTGGTCGCCCTGGGTGGCGGGGGCGAGGTCTTCGAGCAGGAGCAGGTGCTCCGGTCCGTCTCCCTCGATCTCCGCGAAGTAGCAGCGGGGCGTGCGGATCGAGAGCCTCGCCTGCAGCGTTCGGTAGAACGAGACCTCCTTCAGGTAGTTGCGCAGCTGGACGCCCGTCTGTCGGCTGGTCGGGTCGTCGGAGGGGCCCTTGGCGACCAGGCTGCGCGGCGCGCCATCGGCCTCGCCCGAGAGCTCGAGCACGTAGCGGAAGCAGTTGCCGATCTGGCCGGTGCCGATCTGCGCGACCTCGAGCGAGCGCAGCTCGACGTCGGGAAAGCCCGCCTCGCGCAGGCAGCCGGCGATGAAGTCCGGGGTCAGCGCTTCGGCGCGGGGCAGCGCCGTCATGTGCGTCGCCCGGCCGGGTTCGCGGGCAGGTCGTCGAAGCGGCTCGCGGGACGCACCTTGCGCCAGGCCGCGACCACGGGCTCGAGCTCGTCCGGGCTGGCGCCGTGCAGGATCACGCCGTCGCAGCCCAGGTCGAGCTGCTCCTGGATCCTGGCGGCGCACTGCTCGGGGCTGCCCGTGGCGGCGGCGGCGAGCCAGTCCTCGGGGATCAGCCCGGCCACGTGCTCGAGCTGCTCGGCGGTCGCGCTGGCGTCGAGCGCACCCCGGAAGCCGGCGACGAAGGAGTCCTCGCGGAAGCGACGCAGGACGTCGGGGTCCCAGCCGTTGGTCTCCACCATCAGGTCACCGTAGCCCTGCAGGTAGGTCGCCATGCGGCCCACGGTCTTCTTCAGGCGCAGCGTGGGCGGGAGGTGGTCGCCCACCGTCGCGAAGCAGGACCACACCCGGACCTCGCCCGGGTCGCGGCCCGCCTCCTCGGCGGCGCGCTTGACCGTTCGCACGCAGCGAGCGGTGGTCTCGTCCGTGAAGAAGGTGTGGAGCACCACGGCGTCGAAGGCGCGTCCGCCGAGTGTGAGTGAGTTGGGTCCGAAGGCCGTGAAGGTGAGCGGAATGGTCTCGTCGTAGTCGGGCCCCATGGTGAGGAGCGGATAGCGCCCGGCAGGCCCGTCGTGTCCGGCGACGATCTCGCCTCGCCAGATGCGGCGCATCAAGCCGACGAAGTCCTCGATCTCGGCCGTCTTGATGCGCGGGAGCCCGAAGGCGTCGAACAGGGGTGCGATGCCGCGCCCGAGCCCCAGCGAGAAGCGCCCGCCCGTCAGTCGGTGCATGGTCATCGCGAAGGCGGCCGTCACCATGGGGTGGCGCGTGTTGTGGTTGGTGGCGGCGGTGGCGATGCCGATCTCGCTCGAGACGGCGCCGACGGCCCCGGAGAGGGTCGCCGCCTCCTTGACGTTGAAGCGTTCCGATACGAAGGCCGCTCCGATTCCGAGGGCCTCGGCCTGCTGGACCTCGGCGATCAGGTCGCGGGGGGTCCGGGGTGCACCGGCCAGGGTGTAGAAGCCGAGCTCGTTCATTCGCTCCATCGGCCTCGTCCCCGTCTCTAGCGAGCGATGTGGATCACCTTGCGCTGGGTGAACTCCAGCAGCCCGTCGCGGCCCAGCTCGGTGCCGATCCCCGAGCTCTTGGCACCGCCGAAGGGCACGCCGGGGTCGAGGTCCGCGTGCTTGTTGACCCACACCGTGCCCGACTCGATGCGCGCGGCCAGCTTCGTCGCGGCCTCGGGGTCCGACGACCAGACGCTGCCCCCCAGGCCGTCGCTCGAGCGGTTGATGCGGGCGAGCGCCTCTTCCGGGTCGCTGTACCGGATGACCGGCAGGAGGGGGCCGAACTGCTCCTCGTCGACGAGCCGCGAGCCCTCCGCGATGTCCCGGACGATGGTGGGCTCGATGAAGTAGCCGGGACGGTCGGGTACGCCGCCGCCGGCGATCACGCGGCCATGCTCGGCGGCGTCCGCGAGGATCGCCTTGACCTTCTCGAACTGCATCTCGTTCTGCAGCGGACCGAGCTCCACTCCCGGCTCCGTCCCGTCGCCGAACTTCTTGCCGCGAGCGATCTCGGCGAGCTCGTCGCAGACGGCGTCGTAGATGTCGTCGTGGACGTAGAGCCGCTTCAGGGCGATGCAGATCTGGCCGTTGTTCCGGAAGGCCGCGTCGAAGAGCTTCGGCGCCACCTCCTTGGGATCGACGTCCGGCACCACCAGCCCGGCGTCGTTGCCGCCCATCTCGAGGGTGATGCGCTTCAGGGTGTCGGCCGCCGACGCCATCACCCCGGAGCCGGTGGCGGAGCTGCCCGTGAACGAGATCTTGCGCACCCCCGGGTGGGCGGTGAGCTGCGAGCCGAGGTCGTTGGCGTCGGCGATCACGTTGAGGACACCCGGCGGCAGCGCGTCCTTCAGCAGCTCGGCGAGTCGCAGGGTCGAGAGCGGCGTGGTCGGTGCGGGCTTGACGACCAGGGTGTTTCCCGTGACGAGCGCGGGTGCCAGCTTGAAGCCCAGCAGGACCAGCGGGAAGTTCCACGGGACGATCGCCGCGACGACGCCCAGCGGCGCGCGGTGGATCTCGATGCGGCGCTCGTCGCCGTCCTCCACCACCTCGACGGGCAGGTCCATGGCGGCGAAGTAGCGCGTGAACATCGCCAGGCCGTGCGCCTCGGCGATGCCCTCGGGCAGGGGCTTGCCCTGCTCGCTCGTCAGGATCCGGCCGAGCTCCTCGGCGTTGGCGGTGATGATGTCGGCAACGGCCTCGAGGGCCTTGCGGCGCTCCGCGGTGGGAGTGGCGGCCCAGCCGGGCTGCGCCGCCTCGGCCGCCGCGACCGCTTCGTCGAGCTGCGAGGCAGAGGCCCGGGAGCAGGTCCCCGCCAGTGCTTCCGTTGCGGGGTTGATCACCTCGAGCGACTGCGCGCCGGGCACCATCTTTCCGTCGATCAAGAGCTCGTAGGCGGGCACTTCCTTCCTCCGGGATGGGACGGTCTCGTCCGTCGGGTCCTGCACGGTCTCGTCGTGCGGACGTTCTTCGTAGCCTACCTGGCAGCCCGTCGCCGCACTGCGGGCCCGCTGGCTCCCGCGGCTAGAGCCGCGGGAGGACCACGTTCCAGGCGCCGGCCCAGGCCGTCAACGCGAGCCCGCCCAGGACGACCGACGCGAGTCCCAGTCGGGCCCGGCCGTCGAGCACGCCCCGCCGCCAGAGCCGCGCCAGGGTGACGAGCAGAGAGAAGGACAACGCGCCCAGCAGGTAGGGGAGGGTGGCCGCCACGTACAGGGTGGCGTGCCGCTCGGCGCCCAGGGTCTGCGCCAGGATCGTCGAACCCACTGCGAGGCACACCACGAAGCCCAGGCCGCTCGTGCGGATGCCGGCGGCCAGCCATCGCGCCAGTCCCCGGCCGCCGCCCTGGCGCGCCTCCTGCCACCAGCGGCGCGCGCGCCACGCGGGCCTGTGCAGGAAGGGCCACAGGAGGAGTCCGCCGATCCCGGCCGCGAGCAGCCGCTGGAACCCGATGCCGCGCCACCAGGGCTCGCGCAGGAGCACCGAGTGTCCGGAGAGGCCACGCAGGGCGGCACGGACTTCTCCTCGCTCGTCCTCCTGGAAGAGCAGCCAGTCCGGGCCGCCCACCTCGCGGAAGAGCAGCGGCTCGGTCTCGACCCAGTCCTTGTCCATCATGCGAAGGCGGGGGCCCTGGCCGTTCGTCGAGAGCGTGGCCTGCTTGGTGTTCATGAAGTCGGCCAGCGCGAACGAGCTGTGAACGCCGCTGCGGGACTCGCGATACCAGCCGACGAATCGCGGCAGGCGCTCCCCGGCGCCGTCCATGGGCGTGGGGTCGCGGGGGCGCGTCGCCGGGAAGTAGCGTTCGGTGAGCAGGCGCGTGAGCAGGAAGGGCGCCGCGCTCCGTCCGTTGACGGAAGCGAAGAAGCCCGCGCCGTGCTCCGGCAGCAGGACCATCGAGGTCAGGTGGGTCACCATCCCCCCCGAGTGGCCGATCATGCGCACGCCGCCGATGTCGTTCTCGAAGAACTGATGGGCGAGCCCGTTGACGCGAGGATCCAGGGTGAGCAGCCGGGTCTGCATCCTTCGGGCCGTCTCCTCCTCCAGGATCCTGGCGTCGCCCAGCCTTCCGTGCTGCAGGTGCGCGATCATGAAGCGCGCCATGTCCGTCGCGGTGGACGAGACCGAGCCCGCCGGCGCGATCGCGACGCGAATGAAGAAGTCGTCCGGGCGGGGTCCGGTGGAGGTCCGGGCCGCCAGGCCCTCGGGAAGTGGCTGTCGGGCCGAGCTGTGGTGCATGCCGAGTGGCTCGAAGACGTGCCGATCGAGGTAGGCCTCGTAGGGCTCGCCGGAAACCTGCTCGACGACCAGCCCGGCGAGTGCGGTCGCGTGGTTGGAGTAGGCGATCAGCTCGCCGGGTGGGCGCACCCGGGCCGGCAGGTGGCCCGCCAGGACCTCCTTCAGCGGGCGATCGTCCTCCAGGGGCACGAAGAGGTCCCGGATGCTGTCCTCGAAGCCCGTCGTGTGGGTCATCACGTGGCGCAACGTGATCGGGTCCTCGAAGGTGGCGGGGATCTCGACTCCTTCGAGGTACTCGTTCAGGTCCGTGTCGAGATCGATCTTTCCCTGCTCGACGAGCTGCATCAGGGCCGTGGCCAGGAAGATCTTGGAGACCGAGCCGACGCGGAACAGGGTCCGGTCTGCCACGACCGGCGTGCGGCTCTCGGCGCGGGCGATCCCGTAGCCCTTCGCGAACACGATCTCGCCGTCCTTCACCACCGAGACCGTCAGGCCTGGGGCCTGGTCCGCTCGCAGCAGCGCCGGAGCGGCGCCATCGACGAAGGCGGCGACGTCGTTCCGGTCCGGGAGGCTCTGGGCCGGGGCGCTCGCGGGACCGAGACAGCAGAGGGCGACGCCGACAGCCGCCCCGAGCGCGCGGCGCGTCGAGACCCGGGCCCACCCGGCTGCAGTCGCAGCGCGACGCATGGCCCGATTCTATCAGAGCCCGCGGGCGAGCTCGGCCGGCATGGGAGCTATCCTGAGCTCCCCAGCAAACGACACGCAGGCACGAGCGAAGCGGAGAAACCATGAGCGAAGCCTCCCAAGCGACTCCCAGCCCGGAGGAAGCCCGGGCCCAGCGCGATGCCGCGCGCAAGGCCGACCGCAAGCGTTGGAAGGAGCACGCTCGGATCCACTTCGTCATGGGCATGGGAGCGCTCACGCTGTGGGGGGCGGCCGACGCGTGGGCGGCGGTCAGCGGGCTCGCCATCGCGCACGCCGCGTCCATCGCGAACGCGCTGATCGCCTCGACGATCGTCGCCTCCATCGTGCACGAGTGGGGTCACTTCGCGGGCGCGAGGCTCTCGGGGGCCGTCTCTCCCGCTCTCGAGAAGCGCGCGAACCACTTCTTCATGTTCGACTTCCCCTTCGACCGGAACGACGGCCGACAGTTCGTGTGGATGAGCTGGGGTGGGATCCTCGCCCCCTGGGCGCTGGTCCTCCTCGTCCTGGTGTCCGTGCCCCTCGATGGCCTCGGCCGGATCGTCCTGCTCGCGGGCTTCGTGACCCGCGCGGTACAGGTCGCGATCTTCGAGGTCCCCGTGGTCCGGCGTGCCATGGACGGAGGCGATCCGCGCAACGAGCTCGGGCGTCAGATCGCCGCGGGCTTCGGCCGCAGCCGCCTCGTCGGCAACGCGGCCGGGGTGGCGGCGTTCCTCGTCTTCTGGCTGGCGGCCTGAAGCTTGGAGGCGCCGATCGAGTTCGGAGGCGGGCGGGTCCGCCTGGAGGCGCACGAGGGGATCGCGCACGTCCTCCTGAGCCGCCCGGACAAGAAGAACGCTCTCGACGCGGGCATGTTCGAGGGCCTGCGCGAGGCGGCGCGCCACGTCGCCGGCGAGCCTTCGATCCGGGTCGTCGTCCTCTCGGGTGCGGGTGACTCGTTCTGCTCGGGTCTCGACTTCGCGACCTTCGGCGACATGGCCGACGGCGGCCTCGACGCCGATCGGGACGACGTTCGTGCCGCTGCCGCCGACCTGTCCGAGGACGGAGCCAATGCCGCCCAGCAGATCGCCTGGCTGTGGCAGGAGCTGCCGATCCCCGTCATCGCGGCGGTCCAGGGAGCGGCCTTCGGCGGCGGCTTCCACGTCGCCCTGGGCGCCGACATCCGCTTCGTGGCACCGGACGCGCGCATCGCCTTCGTGGAGATCACCTGGGGACTGGTCCCCGACCTCTCCGGTACCCAGGCCCTGCGGCGTCTGGTGCCGCTGGATCGGGCCAAGAAGCTCGTGATGAGCGGCGAGCCGATCTCCGGCGAGCAGGCCGTCGCGTGGAACCTGGGGACCGAGCTCTCGGACGATCCGCTCGAGGATGCCTTCGCGCTGGCGCGGGTCTTCGCGGGGCGAAGCCCGGACGCGCTGCGCGCGGCCAAGAAGCTCCTGAACGAGTCGGCCCTGGTGCCGCTCGCACGAGGTCTGGCGAACGAGTTCGACGCTTCGGCGTCGCTGATGGGCGGCGCGAACCAGATCGAAGCCGTGGTCGCGCGCCTGCAGAAGCGCCCGCCCGTGTTCCGCGACCCGGAGCCCTAGGAGGTCGGGGCAGGCGGCGGCGGGCGACTCAGGTCGAGCGGGACTTCCAGTGCCGTGTCATCTCGAGCCAGTCGGCGTCGCTCGGGTGCTCCTCGAAGCGCAGCGCGTTCTCGGGGATCTCGATCCAGGGCTGTGCGCTGCGGACCCAGATGTGGCCCGCCGGCTCGATCCACGAGGTGTCGTCGAAGGTCCCGCCTTCGATCATCTCGAGGCCCTCGCCGCGCGACTGGCCTCCGGTGGGACCGCGACAGGACGGGCAGCGGTAGCCGTCCTTCACGCGCCCGTCGGGAGTCGAAGCCGGATGGAGCTCGGGTGCCACGCCTTCCCAGGTGACCGCGTCGCTGCGCACCACGACCGCCAGCAGGCAGGCCGAGCCCGTCTCGGTCTGGCAGTCCGTGCAGTGGCAGGCGTAGATCGTGACGGGGTCTTCGTCGAGCCGGAAGCGGAAGGCGCCGCAGATGCACCCGCCGCGTTGGGGCAGGGGGATCACGCCCGGTGCTCGGCCCCGGAAGGGACGGGGTTGCTGAAGCGGAGCGCGCCGTCCTCGAGCGGGGCCTTCCGGATCATCCGGCGGTCCGCGCGGAAGTCCTGGGTGTTGAGCCAGGGAGCGCGGTCTCCCTGCTTGGGGAACAGATGCATGGCGCGCTGCATGTAGCCCGCCGAGAAGTTCTCGATCCAGAGGCGCTTGGGCATGTCGCGGTCCTCGTCGCGCAGACGCGGAGTGCACTGCCGCATGCCGATCTCGTCCATGCGATCGAGCAGGCGGCAGCTGTACTCGGCGGTGAGGTCGGCCCGCAGGGTCCAGGAGGCGTTGATGTAGCCGAAGGTCTGCACGAGGTTGGGCACGTCCGCGTACATCATGCCCTTGTAGCTGAAGCGGTCGGCCAGGGGCACGGGCTCCCCGTCGACCTCGAGCTGGACGCCGCCCAGCAGCTTCATGTTGAGCCCGGTGGCGACGACGATGACGTCCGCGTCGAGCTCCGATCCCGATTGCAGGCGGATTCCCTTCTTGGTGATGCGGTCGATGTGGTCGGTCACCACGGAGGCTCGGCCCGAGCGGATGGCCTGGAAGAGGTCGGCGTTGGGGACCAGGCACAAGCGCTGATCCCAGGGGTCGTAGCTGGGCGTGAAGTGCTTCTCGGTGAGCTCGTCGCCGAGCTCCTTGCGTACCCGGCGCAGCAGGAAGTTGCGCACCTTGTCGGGAGCCGTGCGGGTGCGTTGGTACATGAAGCGCTGCATCGCGACGTTCTTCATGCGCGTCAGACGGTAGGCCCACATCGGGGGGAGCAGCTTCCGCAGGGTGTTGGCGATGACATCCTCGTCCGGGAAGGAGACCACCCAGGTGGGCGAGCGCTGCAGCATGGTGACCTGTGCGGCCTCTTCCGCGATCGCGGGTACCACCGTCATCGCGGTGGCACCGCTGCCGATCACCACGACCCGCTTGCCCGCGGTTTCGAGGCCTTCGGGCCAGTGCTGCGGGTGGAAGAAGGGACCCTCGAAGTCTTCCTCGCCCTCGAAGTGGGGCTGGTACGGCTCCTCGTAGCTGTAGTAGCCGCTGCACATCAGCAGGAAGTTGCAGCGGATCTCCTCACGGGAACCGTCGCTCCGGGTGAGGCGGAGGGTCCAACGCGCGTCCTCGCTCGACCAGCGGGCGGTGTCGAGGCGTCGATCGAAACGGATGTGGCGCCGGACGTCGTACTCGTCCGCGGTCTCGTTCACGTAGTCGAGAATCGAGGGGCCGTCCGCGATGGCCTTGGCAGCGCGCCAGGGCTTGAAGCTGTAGCCCAGGGTGTGCATGTCGCTGTCCGAGCGGATGCCGGGATAGCGATAGAGGTCCCAGGTTCCGCCGATGGCCTGGCGGCTCTCGACGATCGCATAGCGCTTCCCCGGGCAGCGCTGCTCCAGGTGGACGGCGGCCCCGATGCCCGAGAGGCCGGCGCCGACGATGACGACGTCCAGGTCTTCCATTCCGGCTCCGTTTGCGTCCCCTGGGTAGCACGCTTCGGGGTCCGGGGGAGCCGGAGAGGGTTGGGGTCGCTCGGGCTCCTAGGCGGCGGCCCGGCTCCCCACGAACTGGCTCAAGCGGGCGAGCGCCACGTCGTCGATCGACAGGAACTCGATGCTCACGCCGGTGGGCTCCTCGGGGCGTCGGCCGCAGCGCACGGCACGACCGCGCAGCTTGAGGGGCGGCTCGCCGTCCGGCAGGCACAGACAGATCTCGAGCTCGGCATCGATCGGCGGCCGCTGGCGGCCCTCGATGTAGATGCCGGACTCGGTCAGGTTGACGGTGTGCGTGAAGGCGTCGACGCCGGCTCCGTCGCACTGGACCGGGAGGCGGACCGGGAGGCGGGGGGTCTTGCGTCTTTCCGTCGCGCTCTTGCCGTCGACCATGAATCCAGACTCCTGTGCCGGCGCACCGGCTGCTTTCGGGCGTTCCGTCCTCTTGTGAGTGGCCCGGAGAGCGCGCGGGGGGTCACGGCTTTCTCGCTGCCCCCTCGATTCTCCCGGTCGGGTTCCGGAACCTCTTTCCGGTGTCGCGGGCGCGGATGCAAGCGGCCCTTGCATCCGGGCTGCGAGCGGTCCGCGTGCCAGAGCTCGAGGCGGAGCCGCCGCGGCCGCGCAGCTCCTGCGCGTCTCAAGTGCGCCTCCGGGCCGGACGATTCCAGCGGGGCGGACCGAGTGGGAGAGAGCATGAGCGCGCAGCTGCGCCGCCTGACCGGATCCGGCCCCTTCCAGGCCTTCATCACCGCGGTGATCGTGGCTGCGGGGGTGCTGGTCGGGCTGGAGACCGACGCCCGGATCGTCGCGGATCACGGCCGACTGCTGCACGTTCTCGACCGGGCGATCCTGGCGATCTTCGTCGTCGAGATCGCGCTCAAGCTCGGCGCGGAGGGCCACCGTCCCTGGCGCTTCTTCGGGGACCCCTGGAACGTCTTCGACTTCTTGATCGTCGGCGCCTGTCTGCTGCCCTTCGGCTCGAGCTCGGTGACGGTCCTGCGTGTCCTGCGGCTGCTGCGGGTGCTGCGTCTGGTACGGGCGCTGCCGAAGCTGCAGCTGCTCGTCAATGCGCTGCTCAAGAGCATCCCCTCGATGCTCTACGTCACCCTGCTGCTGGGGCTGCTCTTCTACGTGTACGGCGTGACCGGCGTCTTCCTGTTCCGCGACAACGACCCGGTCCACTTCGAGAACCTCGGCCTCTCGATCCTGTCGCTCTTCCGGGTGGTCACCCTCGAGGATTGGACCGACATCATGTACATCCAGATGTACGGCTGCGACGCCTACGGGTACGCGGCGAATCCGGAGCTCTGCACCCGGCCCCAGGCGACTCCCTTCCTGGCCCCGGCCTTCTTCGTCTCCTTCGTGCTCCTCGGCACGATGATCACCCTGAACCTCTTCATCGGCGTGATCATGAACGGGATGGACGAGGCCCAACGGGAGAGCGCGGAGGCCGCTGGCGAGGACGGAGGCGACCCGAGCGAGACGCTGCCGGTGCTCCATCTGCAGGAGCGGCTGGCCTCGCTCCAGCGCTCGGTCGCGGCGCTCGGAGAGTCGGTCGAGGCGCTACTGCCCGAGGAGCGCGAAGCGGCGGATGGCGCTCCGCCTCGGGCCGAGAGCTCTGCTCGATCTCCTAGCTCCTGACCCCTCCCCGGAAGAGCGCGAGCGCGGCGGCCCCCAGCAGTACGAAAGCCGTGCCGGTGACGACCACGACCCCCGGAAGCGGTCCGATGTGGGCGCGGGCCAGGATCTCGCTGGCCTCGGTCGTCGCCTCGGGATGACTGGCGAGCTTGAGGCCCCAGGCCGCGAGCTGGACGCCCAGCAGGTAGACGTAGACCCGTCGCAGGCGACGCGCGGCCGCCTTGGTGATGGACATGCTCGGGATCGTGGTGCCGAGCTCTCCCGCGAGCTCGCCTTCGAGCGACGGGTCGAGCGGAAGCGTTCCCTCTTCCGGCGCCGCCCTCAGGGCCGGGGCCACGAGGCCGCGTTCCAGTACGAGCGCGCGCCGTTGCCACAGGTGGTAGAAGGTCAGTCGGCGGGCTTCGAGGAGCAGGAAGACCAGCGTGAGGAAGAAGCCGACGTGAACCACGTAGTGCGGGGACGCGGCGTTGCCGAGAGCGAAGGAGAGCACTGCGGCCGTCGTGCCGATCGCCCAGTTGGTGGTCGCGTCCATGCGCATGCGCCAGATGTCGGCGCGGCCGACCAGGGCCCGGTAGTAGTGAACGAGAATCGTCGCGCGGTCGCTCATCGGTGGGGCCCCTTCGGCTTCGGTCGGGGAGGCGTTTCGCCCCATCCGGCCAGCATAGCCTCGGGTCGGTCGCGGAAGCGTGCCAAGGCCGCGAGCCGGTCGTCTAGAATCGGCGGGGATCCGGACGGGAGCACCACGTGAAGCGCAGACAGCTGGAGACCTGCATCGTCGGTGCCGGCATGTCGGGGCTGCTCATGGCGATCCGGCTGAAGAAGGCCGGAAGGCCCTTCCAGATCATCGAGAAGGCGCACTCGGTGGGCGGGACCTGGCGGGAGAACCGCTACCCGGGCCTCACCTGTGACGTTCCGTCCTTCTTCTACTCCTACAGCTTCGAGCCCAACCCGGACTGGACCCATCGCTTCTCGCCGGGGCCGGAGATCCGCGCCTACTTCGAGCGGGTCGCCGAGAAGTACGGCCTTCTCGAGCACGTCCGCTTCGGCGAGACGATCTCGGCGGCGCGCTACGAGGGTGGGGCCTGGTCGATCGAGACCGGCCGCGGCGACCGCATCCGGGCCGAGGTGCTGGTGGACGCCACCGGTCCGCTGCACATCAAGAACTACCCGGAGATCCCGGGCATGGACGACTTCGAGGGGGCGCTCTTCCACTCCGCCGACTGGGACGACGAGCTCGACCTCCGGGGCAAGCGGATCGCCGTGATCGGCAACGGCTCGACGGGCGTGCAGATGATGAAGCCGCTCGCCGAGCAGGCGAGCGAGCTCACCCTGTTCCAGCGCACGGCGCAGTGGATCTTCCCGGTGGGCAACCAGCGCTACAGCGAGAGCCAACGACGCTGGACCCGTCGCCTGCCGATCCTGGGATGGCTGACCCGGCAGTTCTACAAGCGACTCTTCGATCTCGCGTCGGTGGGTGTCACCCAGGACGGCTACTGGCGACGCAGGATGAAGAAGGGCTGCGAGGAGCACCTGGCGAGCGTTCGCGATCCGGAGCTGCGCGCCAAGCTCACGCCGGACTACGAGCCCGGGTGCAAGCGCCTGATCCTGAACCGGGACTTCTACCGCGTTCTCGAGCGCGACCACGTCCACCTGGTGACCGGGCGCATCGATCGCATCGAGCCACGGGGCGTCGTGACGGCCGACGGACGCCTGCACGAGCTGGACGTGATCGTGCTGGCGACCGGGTTTCGCGCCCACGACTGGGGTATCGACAACGTGGTGGGCGCGGAAGGCCTGAGCCTCGCCGAGGCCTGGGCCAGCGGGCCGCGCACCTACCGCTCGATCACGATGCCCGGCTTCCCCAACTTCTTCATGCTCGTGGGGCCCAACAGCCCGATCGGGAACATCTCGATCATCGACGTCTCCGAGACCCAGACCCGCTACGTGCTCGACTGCATCCGGCGCATCGAGAAGGCCGAAGGCCGGGCGCTCGCACCGAAACCCGAGGCCGCCGAGCGCTTCCAGGCGGAGCTGCGCGAGGCGATGAAGGGCACCGTCTGGATCACCGGCTGCAACAGCTGGTACCTCGATCCCGACGGGATTCCGACCTTGTGGCCCTGGTCGGCCGCGCAATTCCACCGCGTGATGCGCCGGCCGGAGTTCGGCGACTTCGACTGGATCTAGGCCGAGTGCGGGTATCCTGGCCGGGATGGAGGCAATCGTCCGCTACGGCTTCTACCCCTTCGTGCTGTTCGCCGCTGCGACCGGCGCCGTCCTCGCCTTGCAATCGGGCACGCCGCCCACGCTGGTGGTGGCGGCCGCCAGCGGAATCCTCATCCCGGTCTGCCTGACGATGGAGCTCGTCCTGCCCGAGACGCCGCGGTGGCGCCTGCAACGCGGCGAGGCGTTCGCGGATCTCCTGCACATGCTGCTCTCCAGTCCGATCCCGATGGCGATCCTGCAGGCCACGCTCTTCGTCGCCGCCGTCGCCGCCTCCGGGGCGATCAGTCGGGCCGTGGGCTTCGGACTGTGGCCGACCGACTGGCCGCTCGCCGCCCAGTCGCTGCTGGCGATCGCGCTGGCAGAGCTCGCGAACTACTGGATCCACCGGGGATTGCACGAGTCCCGCTTGTGGCCCCTGCACGCCGTCCACCACTGCTCGAGGCGGATGTACTTCCTCATCTCGATGCGCAAGCACCCCCTGCAGTCCTTCCTCACCTACGGGGGCAGGCTGTCGCTGCTGTGGCTGCTCGGAGCGACGCCGGAGTCGATCGCCGTCTACACGGTGTTCGTCACCGCGAACTCGCTGCTGCAGCACGCGAATCTGCGCATGGAGACCGGACCCCTGGGCTGGGTGCTGGCGACTCCCGAGCTGCACCGACTGCACCACTCTCGTCGGCCGGACGAGCTCGACACGAACTACGGCGACTCGCTCATCGTCTGGGATCGGCTCTTCGGGAGCTACCGCGCGCCCGACCCCGCGCGGCCGATGCACGATGCCATCGGCCTCCCCGAGATCGAGGTGCCGCAGACCTACCTCTGCCACCTGAAGCTGCCCTTCGTCTGGAAGCGGCTCCACGAGGCTCGCGGCCGATAGGCCTTGGCCGCCGGCTCAGCGGGACGGCTTGGAACCGGGCGGGGACGGAGCCGCGCCGGGCGCGACGCCTCCCGTCAACGCTCGCACCGCCGGGTCCTTCATCAGGCGCTTCATCTTCGGGTGGCGCTGCAGGAACTCCATGTCGCGGCGCGCCACCGCACGCAGGATCTCCGGGTCCTGGAGGACCTCCTGCATGGCCGGGTTGCTCTGCAGCTGCATCAGCGCGGCGCTGAGCTGGGGATCGGTGAGCATCCGCGTCTGCAGGTCCTGGATGGCCGCGGCCGAGGGGGGCGGCGCGGTCGGTCGCGTGGGCGGCCCCTCGATCTTCTTGACCCGGGTCGCCGGCACGCGAATGCGTCCGAGGGTCGGGGACTCGAAGGTGTAGACCCCCTTCTCGAGGGAGCGGACCTCGGCAACGATCTCGCTGCCGTCGCGCAGCAGGATCCGCTGGGGGTCTGCGGCGAGCTCGGCTGCGGGACCGAGCCCGAGTGCGATCGATAGCAGGAGCCACGCGGACGCGGTGCTCCGGCGCCGGGGCCGTGCGGGTTGCGAGGGCTGCGAAGTCATGACGACTCCCTTCGCCTTCCCTCTTCGGCACGATTCGCGCCGGAATCAAGCGGGGCGGGCGCCGCCCCCGCAGGCGCTCGCGCTGGAACGCTCAGGACGAGCGCGCCACGCGAACCGGCAGCTGGGAGACGCCGCGCAGGGCCGTGTTGCTGCCCCAGGGCGGTCGCTCGCGAGCGAGCTCGATGCGGGGATAGCGGTCGAGCAAGGCGTCGAGTGCGACCCGGGTCTCGAGCCTTGCGAGTGACGACCCCAGACAGAAGTGGATCCCGTGTCCGAAGGACAGGTGGTTGTTGGGCGTACGTCCGACGTCGAGGATCTCGGGATCGTGGAACTCCTCCGGGTCGCGGTTGGCTGCAGCCATGGCGAGGATGACCATCTCGCCCCGACCGATGCGCGTCGTCTTGAAGCTCAGGTCCTGTACGGCGATGCGCGCCGTCATGTGCACCGGTCCGTCCCAGCGAAGCAGCTCCTCGACGGCCGTCTCCATCAGCCCGGGTTCTTCGCGCAGCCGCGCGAGCTGGTCGGGATGGCGGAGCAGCGCGAGCAGGCCGTTGCCGATCATCTTCGTGGTCGTCTCGTTGCCCGCCACCAGCAGCAGCACGACCATCTGGTAGATCTCGCCTTCGTCCAGGCGCTCGCCGTCCTCCTCCGCGGCGATCAACGCGCTGAGCAGGTCGTCGCGCGGCTCCCTCCGGCGTTCGGCCACGATCGGCTCGAGGTAGGCCTCGAGCTCGCGCACGGCGCGGATCGAGGCGCGCAGGTCTTCGCCGGCGTCCGAGCCCAGCGAGCGCACCGCCTCGTCCGACCAATGCCGAAAGCGCTCTCGGTCCTCGCTGGGGACGCCGAGCAGCTCGGCGATCACGGTGACCGGTAGCGGGTAGGCGAGGGCGCCCACCACGTCGATCTCGGTCGCGTCGCCCCGGGCGTCGAGCAGCTCGTCGGCGATCTCGCGCATGCGTCTCTCGAGCGCCTTGACGGCGCGCGGCGTGAAGGCCTTGTTGACGAGGCCCCGCAGCCGGGTGTGACGGGGAGGATCCGAGCTGAGCATGCTCGGGTTCTCGAGCTCGGACTCGCTGGCGCCGGCCCGCAGCTGGGCCCGTCGGATGCGGGCCCAGTCCCGGCCGTGGCGGAAGTCGGACGACAGACGGCGATCGCCGAAGAGCTCGCGCACGTCGTCGTAGCCGGAGAAGACCCATCCCCGGGTCAGCCGGCTGCGGTGGACCGGCCGCTCCTCGCGCAGGCGACGGTACAGGGGGTGGGGGTTCTCGATGAAGTCCGCGCCCGTCGGGTTGAAGAAGAGCCCCGACTCGAGTCTCTCCCACAGACCGAGGCCGTTCACGATTCCGCGTCCCACGGCCCGACGGGCCCGGTCGGAGATTCCCATTCGACCAGTGTACCCGTCGTCTCCCTTCGGTGAAGTCGTGCTCGGGAGTCGGGTTCAGGCGGCTCCGGCCACTACCCGATTGCGCCCGCCCTGCTTCGCCTCCATCAGGGCCTGGTCCGCACGCTTGACCAGACCGGAGACCGTATCGCCGGGCCGGTAGTCGGCGACGCCGAAGCTCGCCGTGACCGCGGCGCGGGTCCCCTGACCGCTCGTCTCGATCAGGTCGCGCAGGCGTTCCGCGGCATTGAAGGCCCCGGGCAGATCGAGATTCGGAGCCACCAGGAGGAACTCCTCGCCCCCCCAGCGGCCGAACACGTCGGTCTGGCGCCGACTGCGATCCATCAGCATCGCGACGCGCCGAAGCACGCGATCCCCTTCGTCGTGGCCGTGGGTGTCGTTCACTCCCTTGAATTCGTCGAGATCCAGCAGGATCACGGCCAGGCTGCCGCCCACCCGTTCGCACTGGAGGATCTCCTGCTCGAGCGCCAGGGTGATCGAACGCCGGTTCGCGATGCCGGTCAGGAAGTCGGTCTCGGCGAAGCTCCGCAGGTTCACGGCCAGCTTGTGGGTGTCGAGGAAGGTCATCTTGAGACGCGCGAATCCGTAGACGAGCATCAGGCAGCCGAGCTGCCCCATGAAGAACTCGGAGACGTCGCCGTGGTAGATCGTGGACGCGCCCGGGACCACCCAACGCCAGACGAGGGCCGCGCTTGCCAGCAGCAGGGTCAGGCTGAGCATCAGCGCACGCCGGCGATCGAAGACCAGGAAGGCGAAGAGATAGAGACAGGGAAACCAGATCAGCAGCTCGTAGGTGTCGAGCACCGGGATCAGCCCGGGCTTTCCGTTCGTCGCGGAGAAGTGGATCCGCTCCAGCAGCACGCCGCCGCCCACGAGGAAGAGCCCGAGCTCGGCGCCGCGCAGCCTTCCCTTCCAGGTCAGCAGGGTCAGGGCCGCGAACATGACCGCGAGCACCGGAACGATGACCCGCTCGACCGAGTCGATGTCCTTCATCGCGCCGAATACCCAGAAGACGGCGCTCAGCAGCGTGCCGGTTCCGGTGGCTGCGAACAGGATCGTCCGTCGCAGGCGCTCCGGTCCACCGGGGCCCAGGTCTTCGAGCGCGCTGCTCGGGATGGCGTCGCGCGACTCGTCGGCGCTCTGCTGGGGGCTCTCGCCGCTCAAGCGGGGTCTCCTCGTCGCAACGGTGCATCGGCAGGACGACCGTGTGTCGTTAGCCGCCGAACGCGTCGCGTTCGCTCGCCGCGTCATCGGGCGACGGGCTCCACGGGGCCCCTGGGGCGGCCACCGGGAGGACCCGGGCCTGTGCTATCGAAGCCCCGGGTTCGAGCGAGAACCGGGTTCGAGCGCGGATTCGGGCTGCCAAGCAGGAGCTCTCGAGGGTCTCGAGTCCAGGAGGAGCGGGGATGTCCGGGGAGACCGGAGGCAGCTCGGGCGGCCGGGAGGCCGTGCTGCGGCACGCGCCGCGTGCGGCCGCAGCGCTGGCCGGGCTCGAGGCCGGGGCCTGGTCCGCGATGCAGGACGCCGATCGCTTGGCGCTGGCCGAGCTGGCCTTCCGCGTCGTCGCGGCCCAACATGGAAAGGCGTCGCTGACGCCTCCTCCCGGCGCCGACGCGAGTCCGTGGCGCGAGATCGACGCGGCGCGCTGGCGCGACGCGAGTGGCCTGGGCCCGGAGGAGCGCGCCGCCCTCGTCTTCGCCGAGCAGGTGGCCTTCGACGTGGCCAGCCTGGGCGAGGCCGAGCGGGATGCGCTGCTCCAGGCGCTGGGCCCGGTGGCCTTTCCATTCGCCCAGGCCGTCTACGTCGCCGATTGGGTCCCGCGCGTCCGCGGCGCGCTGGACGCGCTCTTCGGCGACAGCGATTGGCGCTCCGGTCCCGACGACGAAGTGGGCGCCGGCCTCCAGGAGGCGTTCGACGAGCTGATCCGCAGCGTGCCGCAGCTGACCGCCCTGGACCCGGTCCTGACCGAGGGGGTCCGGCTGCGGGGCGCGCGGCACCATCGCTGCCGCCTTTGCCAATCTTTGCGGAGTCGCTCGGCCCTCGTCGCGGGCGCGGACGAGTCGTTCTTCCAGGCCCTGGAGGAGGGTGCCGTCGACTCCTTCTCTCCGCCGCAGCGCGCGGCCCTGGCCTTCACCGACGCGCTGGTCGCCAGTCCCTGCACGATGGGCTCCGAGGTGGTGGGCCCGCTCGCGCGGCACTTCGAGCCCGCGGCACGGGCCGAGCTGGTGCTGGACATCGCTCGCAATGCGACCAACAAGGTCGCCGTCGCGCTGGCGGCCGACGCTCCCCACGTGGAGAGTGGCTACGAGGTCTACGACGTCGGGCCCGACGGCGAGCTGCACTTCGGGCTCGAGGCCCCGCGAGTCCTCCCGACGTGAGCTTCTCCGAGCTTCGCGGAGACTTCGATCTCGCGGTCTACGTCGACTTGAAGAGCCCCTATGCGTTCATCGCCGTCGAGCCGACCCGGGCCATGCTGGCGGGACTCGGCGTCCCCCGCGAGCTCGTGGATTGGCGGCCCTTCACCCTGGACATCCCGAGCTACCTCGGCTCGGCGAAGCTCGACGATCGCGGGCGGGTCGCGAAGGCGGAGCGCACGCCGCAGCAGTGGAGCGGGGTGCGCTACGCGTACCGGGACGCCCGTCGCTATGCGAGTCTTCGCGACAAGACCCTGCGCGGCACGGTCAAGATCTGGGACTCGAGCCTCGCGGGCATCGCGATGCTCTGGGCGCGGGAGCAGGCGGGGCCGGCGGGCTTCGATCGCTTCCTCGACGTCGCCTACCCGCCGTTCTGGCGTCGCGAGCTCGACATCGAGGATCACGCGGTGCTGGAGGGTGCGTTGGAAGAGGCGGGCATCGCCCGTGCGGGCTTCCGCGACTGGGCGGACGGTCCCGGGCGCGAGCGACACGACCAGATCAACCGGGAAGCCTT
>JANQSB010000087.1 GCA_028284295.1 Myxococcota bacterium
ACCATGATGCAGTGGAAGGCCGCGTGCGCCCTGGCGCTCCTGACCGGGCTCGTCGGACTCGGATGCCCGCTCGGTCCCCTGTCGGGTGGTCGTCTCTCGGGCGAGGTGGAGCCCGCACCCGTCGACTGGCTGTTCGTCAACGAGGTCGACAACTGCCAGGTCGAGACCCGGCCGTCGGATCCCCACTCCGTCAACGTCTGGTGCGCGGGCGTGGGGAGCCATCCCTACCTGCCGAGCTCGATGATCCTGGGCCCCAAGGATCCGTCCGAGCGGGAGTGGGTCCGCAACGTGCTCGACGACCCGGAGGTGCGGTTGCGGGTCGGCCGGGTCGTCTACGAGCTCCAGGCGCTTCGGCTCGAGCCCGGTGAGGAGTACGACGCGGCGCGCTCGGCGCTCGAGTCGAAGTACGAGCTCGATCCCGCCGAACGGGATGCCGACCGCGAGATCTGGATCTTCCGGCTGGAGGCGCGCTGAGTGCCCGTCGATCCCGGTGTGCTCGATCGGGTCGAGACGGCGCGCCTGCTGCTGCTGCGTCCCGAGGAGAGCGACCGCGAAGTGCTGCGCGAGATGCACCGGGACGATCGCGTGATGGCCACCCTGGGCGGGACCCGAAGTGACGCGGAGAGCGACGTCCTGCTCGACGTCTTCCGGGCCCACTGGGCCGCGCACCACTTCGGCTACTGGATCGTGCGCGATCCCGCGAGTGGGAGGTTCGTGGGACGGGGCGGGCTGCGCCTGCTGGTGGTCGACGGCACGCCCGAGATCGAGGTGGGCTACGGCTTGATGAGCGAGTTCTGGGGCCGGGGCTTCGCGACCGAGATCGCCGAGGCCTCGGTGCGCGCGGCCTTCGACGTCGTGGGCGTGCGCTCGCTGGTGTGCTTCACCATGCCCTCGAACGCGAAGTCACGGCGCGTGATGGAGAAGGCCGGATTCCGCTACGAGAAGGACTTCGTCCACGCCCAGCTTCCCCACCGGCTGTGCCGTCTGGACGCGCCGGGCTGAGCCCGGCGCGTCCGGCAGTCCGCGAGCGGAGCCCCTAGCGATTGCGGACGCGATCCGCCCGCCGATCCATGCGACGCTCGATCTTCGCGCCGCGGCGGTCGGCCCGACGGTCGTAGCGTTCGCCCTTGCGGTCGAGACGGCGATCGATGCGATCTCCCCGGGCGTCGAGTCGTGCGGCGCGTTCCTCGTTGCCGCGCCGCTCCGCGCGCCGGGCCTTGCGTTCGAGCTTGCGGTCGATGTGGTTGCCTCGCCGGTCGAGGGCGCGCTCGCGGCGGTCGCCGCGTCGGTCCCAGCTTCGTTCGGCGCGGTCGCCGCGTCGCTCGAGGCGGTCGGCCCGGCGCTCGCGCACGGAGTCTTCGGCCATCGCAGGGCTCGCTGCAATGGACAGGCTCATGCCCACCAGCGTGGCGAGCCCGAGCGCGAGGGGAGAGGCGAGCGGAGAGACGAGCAGGTTGCGGATCACGGTGTGTCCTCCAGAGTGTTGTTCTCCCTTCCTCCAACCCTCTCTCCGGCCTTCGGTTGCGGAGTTTCGCGCCGCTGGCCTCCCGGCAGCAGACGTGCATCTCGCGCGCAGGAGGCGTCTCCGCGCGGCCAGCGGAGCTGTGCGAAGATCGTCCTCGTGATCCCCTGGGCCGAGATCGACACCGTCTTCTTCGACGTCGGCAACACGCTGCTCTCGATCGACTTCGACTGGGTGAGTGAGGAGCTGCGCGAGCGCGGGGTCGAGGTCTCGCCCCGGGCGCTGCGGCGGGCGGAGGCGCGGGCACGACCTCGTGTGTCCGCGGGCATCGCCCAGCGCGACGACAAGGAGAGCCAGGACACCTTCACCTTCTACTTCGGGCTGGTCCTCGATTGCCTGGATGCGGAGGACGCCGTCGAGCCCTCGCGCGTGCAGCCGCTCGCGCGCGAGCTCACGCCGGTGCTGCGCGGGCCGGGCAAGACCGAGCGACTCTGGTCCTGGCTGATCCCGGGCGTGCCCGAGGCCCTCGAGCGACTTGCCGAGGCGGGCCTCCGGCTCGCGGTGGTGAGCAACTCCGACGGCTCGGTGGAAGCGTCCCTCGTGGGACGGGGGCTGCGAGACCACTTCCACGCCGTGATGGACTCGTTCGTGGTGGGTCACGAGAAGCCCGACCCGCGGATCTTCGAGCACGCCCTGGCGGCCTGCGAGGCGGACCCGTCCCGCACGGTGCACGTCGGCGACCTCTACGCGGCGGACGTCGTGGGCGCTCGCGCCGCCGGGGTCCATCCCGTGCTCCTCGACCCCTTCGACGACTGGGCGGTCGACGACTGCGTGCGGCTTCCGGACATCGTGGCGCTCGGGGAGCGTATACTCGCGGGCCGCGGCAAGCCCGCACACACGACGAGAGAAGGAAGAGAGGAGAGGCAGCGATGAAGGTCCTGGGTGGACTGATGGTCGATCTCGGCGAGGTGCCCGAGCGCGCCCGGCAGATCGAGGCGGCGGGCTACGACGGTGCGGTGAGCGCCGAGGTATCGAGCGACCCCTTCTTCCCGCTGCTGCTGGCGGCGGAGCACACGAGCCGGATCGAGCTGATGACCTCGATCGCGGTGGCCTTCGCGCGCAATCCGATGGTCCTCGCGGGTCTGGCCCACGACCTGAACGCCTTCTCGAAGGGCCGGGTCTGCATCGGTCTGGGCTCGCAGATCCGGGCCCACATCACGAAGCGCTTCAGCATGCCGTGGTCGCACCCGGCCGCGCGCATGCGCGAGTTCATCCTGGCCATGCGCGCGGTCTGGGACTGCTGGTACCGCGGTGAGAAGCTCGACTTCCGCGGCGAGTTCTACCAGCACACCCTGATGACGCCGATGTTCACTCCGACCAACTGCGAGCACGGCCCGGCCCGGATCGCATTGGCGGCGGTGGGGCCCCGGATGACCGAGGTGGCGGGCGAGGTCGCCGACGGCCTGATCGCGCATGCCTTCACGACCGAGCGCTATCTCCGGGAGGTCACGATGCCGGCGCTCGAGCGGGGCTTCGCGAAGTCCGGACGGGCCCGCAAGGACTTCGAGATCATCTGCCCGGTCTTCGTGGTGGCCGGCGACGACGAGGAGAGCTTCGCGCAGAGCCGCGCGGCCACCGCCCAGCAGATCGCCTTCTACGGCTCGACGCCGGCCTACCGGGGCGTGCTCGAGATGCACGGCTGGGGGGATCTGCAGACCGAGCTCAACGTCATGTCCAAGCAGGGCAAGTGGGTCGAGATGGGTGGCCTGATCGACGACGAGATCCTCGATGCGTTCGCCGTGGTCGCCGAGCCCGGCCAGGTCGGTGACAGGATCGTCTCGCGCTACGGCGACCTGGTCGACTCCTGGCTGGGGACGGTGACGACGAAGGACCCCGACGTGATGCCCGCGCTCGTCCAGTCCCTGCAGGCG
>JANQSB010000088.1 GCA_028284295.1 Myxococcota bacterium
CCCGGAGGCGTGCTGTCGCTGTGGTCCGCGGGGCCGGACGAGGCCTTCACACGGAGGCTGCGGGCAGCAGGCTTCGCGGTCTCGGTCCGTCCACTCCGGTCACAGCGGGCCGGTCGCGGCCGCCGCCACCAGCTCTGGATCGGGCGTCGCTCGAGGGCGACGGCGGCCTGAGACCCGGCGGCGTCAGCCCGCGGATCGCGGAGGTCGCGATGCGCGGACATGGTTGACCAGTCTCCCCACGCCCTCGATCTCGACCTCGACGACGTCCCCGTCCCGGAGCCATCGCGGCGGGTCCGACGCGGCTCCCACGCCGGCCGGCGTGCCGGTCAGGATGACGTCGCCGGGCTCGAGGGTCATCAGTCGCGACGCGAAGCCGACGAGCTCCTCGACGCGAAAGATCATCTCGCCGGTCGAGGCAGACTGGCGGGTCTCGCCGTTGACCCGGGTCCCGATCGTCAGCTGGTGCGGGTCGGCAACCGAGTCGGCGGTGACCAGGGCGGGGCCGAGCGGGCAGAAGCTGTCGCACGACTTCCCGATGAAGTGTTGTCCGCGAACGTTCTGGTAGTCGCGCGCGCTGACGTCGTTCGCAGCCACGTATCCCGCGACCCGGCTCAGCCCCTCTTCGGCGGGGCAGTCCCTCGTCCGCCGTCCGATCACCACGCCCAGCTCGCCCTCGTAGTCCACCTGGTGGCTGGCGCCCGGGATCAGGATGTCGGCGTCGGGGCCCACCACCGCGCTCGACGCCTTGACGAAGAGCACGGGCTCCTTCGGGAACTCCTGCTGGCCGCGCTCCGCGGCGTGCGAGGCGTAGTTGCGCGCGACGCCGATGACCTTGCCGGGGCGCGGGATGGGCGCCCGGAGTCGCAGCTTCCTGCGCGGCAGGACGACGCCCGCACGCTCCAGGTCCGGGCCGTCGTACCGGGCCAGCATCTCGAGCGCGAAGTCGATCACGCCGCGTGCCTCGCGCGCCGCTTCGGGGCCCTTTCCGAGGAAGGCCATCGGGTCGGCGGGTAGCAGCGAGTCGGCCTCGACCTCCGGTGCACCGACGTCCTCGCTGGCGAGCTTCACGGCCAGCGCGCCGTTGAGATCGAGCACCGAACCCGCCCGGGCGCCGCGCTCGAGGATCGCTCCCAGTCGGTTGCGACCGGGCCAACCGATGTCCAATCCCTCGTAGCCGAGTGCGCCGTCGGAGAGGAAGTGTTCCGGACGGCCCGGGGCATCTTCGGGATGCGCGTCGAAGGTGACCAGCTGCACGTGGCTCCTCCCGTGCTGCCGCCGTCCTGCTTCCCGGGTGCGGTCTGCCTGCCGATCCGGTGGGCCGGTCCTCAAGTCCCGACCCGCAGGCGCCGATCCTTCAAGCAGGGGCGGAACGGCTGTAGCCGTCCTGTCCGAGCCTGCCCTTCCAGGGTACAGGAGGCACGCCGATGAGCGCGAAGCGGACTCGCCGAACCCGAAACTCCGCGATCGATGCCGCGGGGCTGATGGCCCTCGCCGTGACGCTCCTTCTCTCGTGGCCCGGCGTTCGTATCGCACAGGCGGGCGACGACTCGGCTCTCATGAGTGTGGACCCGGCTCTCGAGGCCGCGCAGGCGCCCGCCGCACCCGCAGAGGCGCCGAGCTGTGCGGTTCCGGGCATGCCCTCGACCCTGGGCGATGCCATGGTCGAGCACCAGGCGCGACGGATGCTGCGGGAGATCGCCAAGCGCGCGCAGGCAGCCGCCCCGGCGCCGGCACCCGGTCAGCCGTGGATCGCGAAGACCGACCAGGGGGTCGTCCTGAACAGCCGCGGCTACAACTATCGGCCGCGCGGTGAGGGCGGACCCGCCACGCCCTGACCGGCTCTCCGGCCGGTCCCCCAGGGCCACCGACCCGGGGGCGCATGCCCCCGCCTGTGCCATTCTCTGGCTCGCGCCCTGACTCCCTCGCTCGGGGAGCCGAGAGAGCCATGAACCCTGAGACCACTCGTCGCTTCCGGCGGCTGACGGGGCTACTCGCCGTCGGCTGGGCGCTGCTCGCGATCGGGCTCTCGGTCTCGGCGCTGTTCGCTCCGCGAAGCACCCTCACCCTTCCCATCAACTGCTCCTACATCGGGGCCGCGGCGGTCGTGGAGTCGACCACCGACCAGGCTCGCGACAAGGGTGTGGAGGCCGGCGACCGCCTGATCGCGATCGACGGACGCCCCGTCTCGGTGGTGCTCCGGGACGTCGACGCGCGGCTCGTGTCCGGCGAAGAGAACGTCTACCGCATCGAGAAGCGCAACGGCGAGATCCGCGACGTCTCCCTGGACGCCGCGCCCCGGGAGTTCAGCGAGCGCCCCTACGACGTGGCGCTGCACCTCGGCCTGCTGCTCGTCAGCATCTCCTACCTCGGCATCGGGATGATCGTCTGGTGGAACAAGCCGAGCGCCGCCGAGACCTGGGCCATGATGCTCTTCTGCGCCACGATGTCGGTGCTCATCGCATCGACCGTGCGCGCGCATCTCATCCCCTGGTCGGCGTCCGTGATCCTGGCCAACATGCCGTGGCTGGGAGCCGCGACCTTTCACCTCTTCACCACCTACCCCGTCGAGCCGCCCTGGATCGTCCGACATCGCCGGATCCGTGGCGTTCCCTATGCGCTTGCCTTCGCGATCTCGACGAGCGTCTTCGTCGACGAGATGATGGGCGTGTCGGCCGATTGGCTGCACCAGAGCGCATTCCTCTACGGCATCCTGCTCTCGTTCTGCTCCCTGGGCGTGCTGGTGACCGAGCGACGTCGCGCCCACCAGGTGGGGCTCGGGGACCGGGCCGACCTGATGCTGCTCGCCGGCATCGTGAGTCTGCTGCCGGTACTCGTGGTGCTGCTGGTGGAGTACTCCTTCCAGCTCTCCCTGCCCTGGTATCTCGCGATGATGTGGGTGGTCTTCTTCCCGATGACCGTCGGCTACGGGATGGTGCGCCGTCAGCTCTTCGACTTCCGATTCCTGGCGCGGTCTTCGGCCGCCTACGGAGCCGTCAGCCTCGGGATCACCGGCCTCTACGCCTTCGTGATCACCTTCGCGGACGCGATCTTCCCGCGCATCGGGGTCGACGCCCGCTCGGTGCAGGTGGCCTTCCTCTTCCTCGCCATCCTCGCCGTCTATCCCCTGCGCGACCGCATGCAGCGGCTGGTGGATACCTTCTTCGACCGCGACCGCTCGCGCTACCGGTCGGCGCTTCGCGAGATCTCCGAGGCGATGGTCTCGATGCTCTCCCAACGCGAGATCAGCGACCGCATCCTGGTGGCCGTCACCGACACCCTGGGCGCGGAGAGCGCCATGGTGCTCATCATGGACGAGAGCGAGAAGGCCCTGGCTCCCGTCGCGTGGCGGGGCGAGTGGGACGAGCGCGATACGAAGACCGCGATTCCCGCCGAGCACCCGATCTGGAAGCAGCTGTGGATGCGTCGCGAAGAGCTCTCGCGAACGGACTTCGACGACGAGCCGGACCCCGAGAAGCGCGAGGCCTGCTGGGACGTCTTCGACACCCTCGAGGTGGAGCTGCTGGTCCCGATCCTGTACGGAGTCGACCTGCTGGGTGTCGTGGCGGTGGGGCGCAAGCTCTCGGGAGACCGCCTCGGGGCCGACGAGCGCCAGCTGCTCCGCACCCTGGCCAACAACAGTGCCATCGCGATCGAGAACGCCAAGGCCTTCGACGAGATCGCCCAGCTCAACGAGACCCTGGAGGCGCGCGTCGAGGAGCGGACCCAGGAGCTCCGCGACACCCGGGACCAGCTCGTGCAGGCCGACAAGCTGAAGAGCATCGGACAGATGGTCGCGGGCGTGGCCCACGAGCTGAACAACCCGATCGGCTTCGTCCACGCCAACCTCAAGCTGCTGGACGAGTTCGTGGGAAAGCTCGAGACCGCCCGAGCGCAGGGCCAGGACGCGACCAAGATCCGCGAGGCCATCGACAAGCTGCTGGTACGCAGCCTGGAGGGCACCGATCGCGTCAAGCAGATCGTGATGGACCTGCGCACCTTCTCGCGCATGGACCAGGCCGAGGTCCAGGAGGTCGACCTCCACGAGGAGATCGACCGCACCCTGGCCCTGATGGAGCCCCGCCTCAAGAACGACATCGAGGTGGTGCGCGAGTACGGCGACCTGCCCCGGGTGCGCTGCTACCCGGGCCAGCTCAACCAGGTCTTCCTGAACCTGCTCATGAATGCCTGCGACGTCGTCGAGGGCGGCGGCACCCTGACGGTTCGCAGCGAGCGAACGGATGGCGGCGTCCGACTGGAGTTCCACGACGACGGGCCCGGCATCCCGCCGGACGTGCAGAGCCGCATCTTCGACCCCTTCTTCACCACCAAGCCGGTCGGTCAGGGAACGGGCCTCGGGCTCTCCCTCTCCCACGGCATCATCGAGCGCCACGGCGGCCGCATCCAGGTGGTCTCCGAGCCGGGCGAGGGGACGAGCTTCGTCATCGACCTGCCCCTCGATGCGACGCCCGCGCCCGAGTAGTCCGCTCGGATCCGGCCAGCCGGCCGTGGTAGCATCCGATGCCCCGCGCCCAACCCCCCATCCGTCAGAAGGAGCCCCCCCAATGAAGCTCGGAATCATCGCCGGTTACTCGCCCGCCCAGATGAGCGTCCCGATGGACAACATCCTCGAGGCGGAGCGTCTGGGATACGACTCGGTGTGGACCGCCGAGGCCTGGGGCTCGGACGCGGTGTCGCCTGCGGCCTGGATCCTGGCCCGCACCGAACGCATCAAGGTGGGCACGGCCATCATGCAGATGCCCGCGCGCACCCCCGCCATGACGGCGATGACGGCCATGACCCTGTACGCCATGTCCGGTGGGCGCTTCGTCCTGGGACTCGGGCCGTCGGGCCCGCAGGTGGTCGAGGGCTGGCACGGGGTCGCCTACGGTCGACCGCTGACGCGCACCCGGGAGTACGTGTCGATCATCCGCAAGATCCTGGCCCGGGAGGAGAGGCTCACCCACGAGGGCTTCCACTATCAGATCCCCTTCCAGGGCAAGGGCGCAAGCGGGCTCGGCAAGCCGCTCAAGAGCATCCTGCACGGGGACCCGGCGCTGCAGATCTACACCGCGTCCATCTCGCCGAAGGGCATGGAATGCGCGGGCGAGGTGGCGGACGGTGTCTTCCCGGTCTGGATGAACCCGGACCGCTTCGACATCTTCGAGGAGAGTCTGAACACGGGCTTCGCGAAGGCGGACCCCAAGCCCGACGGGTCGAAGAAGACCCTGGACGACTTCGCCGTGTGCCCCTTCGTCACCGCGATCATGGGCGACGACGTCGAGCAGTGCCGAGCGCCCGTGAAGGGCAGCATGGCGCTCTACATCGGCGGCATGGGAGCCCGGGAGAAGAACTTCTACAACGACTATGCGAAGCGGCTCGGCTTCGAGGAGGCGGCCGCCAAGATCCAGGACCTGTTCCTGGACGGCAAGAAGCAGGAGGCCGCTGCCGCGGTGCCCGACGAGCTGGTGGACGCCTGCGCGCTGGTCGGCCCCAAGGACCGCATCCGCGACCGGCTGCAGGCCTGGAAGCAGGCGGGCAGCAAGGGCCACGTCAGCTCCATGCTCATCGGAGGGGGCCAGCCCGAGCTCTTCCAGCTGCTGGCGGAGGAGATCCTCTAGATCGGGCCCGGCCGGGTCCGCTACTCGAAGGCCGGCTCGTGCAGCAGCTGTCCGCCAGGGCTGTAGATTCCCTGGCAGGACGGCTCGTTCTGCCCCTGCTGCATGACCATCACGTAGAAGCTGTCGGGCGTCCGGTCGACGGCGTTCGTGTAGGTGCGCGCCAGCTCGTCGCAGCCCGGCTGCTCGGTGGTGAAGCGCGGCAGCGTGCAGATCACCAGGAGCAGCTCGTCGAGGTTCGCCTGTCCCGCCTCGGACTCGAGCTGGGCACGCGCCTCGTCGCGCTTCTCCTGCTCGGGGAAGACCGTGGTCAGGATGATGTCGAGCGCTTCGCCGGCTTCGGAGACCATGGCGGCCTCGCAGCCGGCTTCCCGGAGCTCCGCGGTGCCCGGTGCCTGGGACGCCACGGCCACCCATTCGGCTCCGCGCTTGACGCCCTGGGCGAGACGCTGGCCCTCCTCGGTCTGGAGGAAGAGGTAGATGGCCGCGCCACCTCCGACGACCACCAGCAGGCCCAGGCCGAACAGGATGTAGAGCGCGACCATGCAGCCCGAGCGCTTGCTGCGCGGCTCGTCGTAGGGGGCCGGCGGTCCGGTCGGGCTGGCCATCGCGCGCGAGCTTGACACGCGCGAAGCGGTGTCGCCAGCCGGCGGGTAGACTCCGCGTGTGGACGTGGTCCGCCTCCGCGCGCTCGCGCCGCTCTGCGGCCTTCTCGTCGTGTGGGCGCTCGCGCCCCCGTCGCAGGGCGAGGGCGCCTCGGCGCCCGACTCCGCGTCGGCCGAGCCCGCCGCGACGGAGCTCTCGTCGCCCGCCTCTTCGCCCAACGGATTCTCGATCGAGAAGCGGGTCGTCCCGCGCGAGGCGATCCGGGCCGGTGGCCCCGATCGCGATCGGATCCGCAGCGTCGACGCGCCCGGCTTCGTGCCCCCGCAAGAGGCCACCTGGTCTCCGCCGCCCGTTCCGGTCATCGGTCTCGCCTTCGGAGGCGAGGCGCACGCCTATCCCGTGCACCTGATGGAGTACCACCAGGTGGTGAACGACGAGCTCTTCGGAACGCCCGTGGCTCTCACCTACGACCCCCTCACCGGCGTGCCACGGGCCTGGAAGCGGCGCGTGGGAGACCGCGTGCTGGAGTTCGGAGTCTCGGGCCTGCTCTACGAGGGCCAGTTCCTGCTCTACGACCGCGAGACCGAGAGCCTCTGGGCGCAGTACGAGGGTCGCGCCGTCGCCGGCCCCCTGGCCGGCACGCAGCTGGAGGGGCTCCGGGTGCATCAGGAGCCCATGGGGATCTGGTTCCAGCGCTACAACGCCACCGTCGTGCTCGAGCGGCCTCTCCTCAAGAAGATCGACTACCGGCACAGCCCCTACGAGGTCTACTGGGTGTCCGAGAAGATCCCCTTCGAGGTGCGCGCCCGGGACGACCGCTACCACCCGAAGGAGGTCGTGCTCGGTGTCCAGGCGGGCGGCGAGCGACGCGCCTATCTCGGCTCGATCCTCACCGCCGAGGGCGGGCGCATCGTCGACGAGGTCGGCGGCCACAAGATCCGCATCCGCTACGACTCCGAGTCGGGGACCTTCATCTGGGAGGCGCCCGAGGCGCTCTCGGTAACCGACGCCTACTGGTTCGCGTGGAAGCACTTCCACCCGGACACCGGCATCTGGAACGACCGCCCCTCGAAGCCCGCTCCCGCGGATTGAGTGCTCAGGGGTTCAGGCGGCACCAGTCCTGGACGGCGCGCAGCGTGTGGTCGATGCGCTCGGCCGCCAGCTTTCGGACCTCGAAGCGGTCCACCACGTCGCCCACGACCGGAACCGAGCTGGTGGTCACGAGCTTCATGCCCAGGCGCGTGCGGGGCGGATCGTCCGACTCGCTCGAGAGGGTGTAGGTCTGCTCGAGGCGCAGCGAGCCCACCTTGAGGGTCGCCGACAGTCGTTCGTTGGGGACCACCTCCGACGGCCTCTCGTGGAGCACCACTGGAACGCCCCCGAGTCGGACGCGCCATCGCATGTGCTGACCGGCGAACGGGTAGCGGCTCGCCTGGTCGGGCGAGGCCAGGACCCGATCGTCCCAGCCCGCCAGCTCGGCGGGCTCGGTGAGGGCGCGCCAGACCCGCTCGCGGTCCGATTCGATCACCACGGACATGACGAGGGTGATCAAGCGCGGTGCCCGTCGCGGTACACGGCGAATAGGATGCAGAGTCGCATCCGCGGCCGCAAACGGGAGAAAACCCTGCGGCCAAGGAGGGCTTCACAGGAGTGGGCTTCACCCCAGACGGCGGGCAGGGCCCTGCCCGATCGCTATTCGAGCCGCCGGGGGCCCATCCGAAAGAGCGGGGCCAGTCGAGACCGCCGGGGCTAATCGAGAATGCCGCGAATCCGGTCGAGCGCGTCCAGCACGCGCTCGCGCCCCACGTCGAGGTGGGTCACCGCGCGCAGGCTGTGGCGGTCCGTCGGGTCGATCAGCAGGTCCTTCGCACGGGCGCGTCGCGCGAATTCGATCGCGTCCGGGACCTTCGAGGAGCGACCCTCTGGAACCCGGAAGTAGACCAGGTTCGTCTCGGGAAGGGAGAGCGAGAGGCCCTGTTCCTGCAGGCCCTTCGCGAGGACGAGGGCGTCTTCGTGGTCGTCCCGCAGACCTTCGACGTGGTGGTCGAGCGCGTACAAGCCGGCGGCGGCGAGCACCCCTGCCTGACGCATGCCGCCGCCCAGCATCTTCCGCGTGCGCCGCAGCTCTTCGATCCGGCTCTCGTCGCTGCAGAGGAGCGAGCCCACCGGCGCCCCGAGTCCCTTCGAGAGACAGAAGGCCACCGTGTCGACGCCGGCGGCGAGCCGAGCGACCGGCTCGCCTGCCGCGCAGGCGGCGTTGAAGAGGCGCGCGCCGTCGAGGTGGACGCCGAGCCCGCGTTCCTTCGCGACCCGGGTCACGGCGTCGAGGAGGTCGCAGGACCACACCCGGCCGCCGGAGCCGTTGTGGGTGTTCTCGAGGGCGAGCGCGGTGACGGGTGCCAGGTGGACGTCCCGCACGGGAAGCGCCCGCTGCACGTCGCGAGCGTCGAAGAGGCCGCCGCTCCCGATGGACTGGATCTGCACGCCGAAGAGCCCGGCCGCCGCGCCACTCTCGTAGCGGAGCACGTGAGCGCCCTCGCCTGCCAGCAACACGTCCCCGGGTCTCGTCAGCGCGCGAATGGCGATCTGGTTCGCCATGGTGCCGGAGGGGACCAGCAGGGCCGCGCCCTTGCCGGTCAGCTCGGCGGCCCGTCGCTCCAGGCGGGCGACGGTCGGGTCCTCGCCGTAGACGTCGTCACCGACCTCGGCACGGGCCATCGCCTCTCGCATACCCGGAGAGGGACGCGTCACCGTGTCGCTTCGCAGGTCGATGGGATCCACCGCGGTCCCTCGCCGCACGGGCTGTCGGTCGGCTCCCGAGAACGGCTTCCCAAAAGAAGAGGGCCGCTCTCGAAGAGAGCGGCCCTCGTGAACTCGCTTCGATCGCGGTCAGCGCGACAGCACGCCCTTGCGAACGCGTCGCTGTACGAGCAGCGCGCCGAGTCCGAATACCAGCGCAGCGCTGGGCTCGGGCATCGGGTTGACCCCGCCGCCGCTACCGGCGCCACCGACACCGTTTCGCGTGTAGGTGTACTTGGTGTCCAGGTCGGAGGAGAGCACGTAGAAGTCGCCGCCGTCACTGTCGACGGTCACGGTGAGCACGCCCGCGTTGTTGAGCAGGTTCGCCTGCGCGGTCACGTCTCCGAAGAACACGTTCAGCGTCGCGGAGCCCGACTGCCAGCTCACCGAGTTGAGGTCGATGGATGCGGTCTCGGCCTCGTTGGCCCAGTCGGCCCAGCAGCTGCCCAGGCGCGAGCAGTTCCAGTCGTCGACGACCGTCACCTCCAGCCAGGCCGAGTCGATCGAGCTGATCGAGATGTTCGGGTCGACGGCCGGCGCGAAGAAGTGCTCGTAGGTGAGCGATCCGCCGTCCGGCACGTAGCCGAGCCAGTCGAGGTCCTCCTCGTAGCTGCCGCTCAGCGCGAAGGCCGGGGAAGAGACGAATGCGAACGCCATTGCAGTGAGGACGACTAGCGAGGTGCGCGTTGAGAGCTTGAACATGCTGCAATCACTCCGAGCTGCGGGCCGACTAGCCGACCCGCTGGGATCCACCGAGCCCGATTATTGCATCCGCGATCGGACAGAGCAAGCGCTAACCAGCTGCTTTGCAAAAAGAATTCACGGATTTCGACTATTCCCGGGAGCTCCGATCGGAAACCGTTCGCCCCCCCAGGGAGGACTAGCCGCCGGTTTCTTGCCGACACGGGGATTTGTCACCCGGAGTTGCGGGTCGGCCCGGCGGTCCCCAGTGGGGTCAGACCCGGGGCCACTCCTGCCAGGGATGCTCCCGCTCGAAGGCCCGCGCCGCCTGGAGCACCAGATCGTCCCGCTGCCGCGACCCGACGAGCTGCAGACCGACGGGGAGTCCGGCGTCCGAGAGGCCCGCGCGGAGGGTGGCCGCCGGGTGCCAGGACAGGTTGAAGGGCATCGTGAACGAGCCGACGTTGGCGGGTGGCTGCTCACGTCCCTCGACCTCCAGGCTCAGGGGCCCCCGGGCCGCCGGCGGGTCGTAGGGGACGGTCGGCGTGAGCAGCAGGTCGTAGCGGTCGAAGATCCCGGCGCACCAACGGTTCAACTCCTCCCGCCGTTTCTTCATCGAGCCCCAGGTGGCGGGGGTCATGTGCGCGCCCGCCTTCACGCCGCGAATGAAGCCCCGCCCGAAGTCATCCTCGTGCTCGGGGAGCAGGGGCTCGAGCTTCGACAGGAGCTCGAACGCGCCCGAGAGTCCCCAGTCCTGCCCGGGCTCGGGCGGCCCGCCGACCACGGTCTCCACCCGGTGGCCGAGCGCCTCGAAGCGACGCGCTGCCTGCTCGACCACGCGCGCGACGTCCGACTGCACGACCGCGTACCCCAGGTCCGGCGAGAAGCCGACGCGGAGCCCGGCGGGCAGGTCCTCCAGCCGGTCCCGGTATCGGAAGCCCGGGTGCGGCAGCGAGTTCGGGTCCAGCGGATGCGTGCCCACCACCGCGTCGAGGTGGATGGCGGCGTCCTCGACGGTCCGAGTGAGCGGCCCATGGACGGCCGTGTCGTCCATCACCCAGGCGCTCTCGGGGCCGTTCGGGATGCGTCCATAGCTGGGCTTGAGGCCGAAGCAGCCGGTGAAGGTGGCTGGGATCCTCACGGAGCCGCCGCCGTCGCTGGCCGTGGCCAGTGGAACCACACCGCCCGCGATCGCCGCCGATGATCCACCGCTCGAGCCGCCGGGGGTGCGCGTGAGATCCCAGGGGTTGCGCGTGTCGCCGAAGAGCAGGTTCTTGGTGATGGCCGTGTAGCCGAACTCGGGTGCGTTGGTCTTGCCGACCACGATGGCGCCGGCCGCTCGCAGTCGCTCGACCTGGGCCGAGTCGGATGCCGGCCGGTTGTCCCGGAAGGGTACGGAGCCCATGCTGGTGACGAGCCCCTCCGCGTCCTCGAGATCCTTGACGCCGAGCGGGATGCCCTCGAGCGCACGGGCTTCTCCGGACGCGATGCGGGCGTCCGCGGCGGCGGCTTCCGCCAGCAGGGCCTCCTCTTCGCGCCGCGCAACGAATGCGTTGAGCTTCGCGTGGGTCTCGTCGATGCGGGCGAGTGTCGCGCGCATCAGCTCCACGGCGCTGATCTCCTTGCCCGCGAGCATGCGAACGAGATCGCTCAACGGTCTCTGCAAGAGCTCTGCCACGGTGTCTCCTCCCGACCCTCGCGTCGCCGACCCCGCTGCGGTGCCGTCGAACGAGCATACACCCGCGCTCAGGCGAAGCGGTCGAGGAAGGGCTGGACGGCCTCGAGAAAGGCCTGCGGCTGATCGAGGTGGACATGGTGGCCGGCCGCCGGGACGGCGACCGCCCGCGCCTCGGGCAGCTCGGCGACCAGCTCCTCCGCACCCGTCGCGGTGAGCATCGGGCTGTCGCAGCCGCGCAGGAGCAGCACGGGGCAGCGGACCCCGGACAGGTCCGGGCGCGGCTTCGCGGGCAAGCCGAACCAGCGCGGGTCGAACTTGAAGCCGAAGCGTCCGTCCGCCTCTTCGCGGACGGAGTGCGCCGCGATGTGTGCGCGCAGGGTCTCGCTGGCGTGGTCGGACGCGGGCAGGAATCGGTAGCGGGCGACCGCCTCGTCGAAGGTCGCGTAGCTGCGGCGCAGGGCGAGTGCGAGTCGCGCTCCCCGTCGTGCGCGGCGGGAGGCGCCCCGGGAGACGTCGATCAGCACCAGCGCCCGGACCCGGTCGTGGCGCGCGGCGTGATCGAGCGCGATCCCCCCGCCCATCGAATGTCCCATCAGGACGACGGGCGGGTCGCCCTCTTCTTCGAGCAGCGCCTCGAGGTCGTCCGAGAACGCGCCGACCCGCGTCTCCTCGGGAAAGTCGGAGTCGCCGTGTCCGCGGAAGTCGAGCGCGACGACGCGGAAGCGCTCGGCCAGTGCGGGCGCCACGTGATCCCACCAGTGGGCGTTGGCTCCTCCACCGTGCAGCAGTACGAGCAGTGGCCGTTCGGGATCGCCCCACGCGAGCGTGTTCAAAACGACCCCTTGCAGTCGTTCCGTGGTGAACCGCGCGGTGCTTCCCGCTTCCCAGGGCTCGCTCATCGGCGCCGCACCGTAGCAGCCACAGCTCGGCGAGATCGGCCGCGAGAGGCCGTGAAACGCCGGTTCTCGGAGGGTGCCGTCCGGCGCTCCGCGAGAAAGTGCCGAAATCGGCCCGCAGAGAGCGATTTGCGGCACTTTTCCTTTGACACGCCGGTTCGAAGTCTTATGATCGGGCGCACTCGAAGGCGCGAAACCCCCGATTCAGGGCGTTTCGAGCCGTTTTCCGGGGGGTTGGTTCCGGTTTCCGTACACGGTTTCGGTCTTCGACGAATCGACCATTTCCTGCTCCGACCGCGCGTCGGAGCCATCAGGGGGGAGAGCTGGAATGGCAGCGAGGAAGAAGAAGGCAAGGAAGGGCAAGCCGGCAGAGCTGATCATTTCCAAGTCGCGCACCAAGGGTGCCGTCAAGAAGTGCAACGTCGGCGCCGAGTTCTACGAGGCGCTCGACGGAGCGGTCCGCTCCATGATCAAGGATGCCGAGGCCCGCGCCATCGGCAACAAGCGCAAGACGCTCAAGGCCGTCGACCTCTAGACGGGAAACGAGCGCAGCGAGAAGCGCGCTCCGTTCTCCGCCGCCTGCTCCGGAAGTGCAACGCAGGGGGAGGGGTCGCGCGGAGCGGGAGCGCCGCGTCGCCGGGTCTTCGATCCGGGGACGAGCTTGCCGGTCGGCACGTCCGAGCGACAGGTGGATCGGCGGCACCACGAGGGCCCTCCGGGAGTGATCCCGGACGGGCCCTCACGCTTTTCAGGGTGCCGTGTCAGCCGGGTCGGGCTCGGCCGCTTCCGGCTCCACGGGCTCGGGCGTCGGCGGCGGGCGACGCCCGCCGAGACTGGCGCCGACGCGAAAGAGGCGCTCGAGCGGCACGCGCCGCAGGGTGTCGGGCAGGCCCAGGCCGTTGGCAGTGGCGACGTGTTCGAGCCCCTCGCTCACCACTTCGGCGGCCGCGTCGATGGCGCTCGGCAGGGTCTCGGCGTCGCCGAGCGGCATGCGGTCGGCCACCGCCACCTTGTTGGAGATGGCGACGAAGGCGTAGAAGAAGCCCCTTCGCTCGTCCTCGGAGAGCTCGGCAGCGGCCTGGAAGACCGAGTGGGTCTGACTGACCGTGGCCGGAAGCTCCGGCAGGAAGACCGGGAGCTGCCAGGCCTCGACGTCCAGGGGCGCGCTCGCTTCCGGGACGCGCTCGCGCTCGCTCGGCCGCACGTAGCCGTAGATGCGCATGGCCTCGTCCCAGGACGGGAAGCCGAGATCTTCGAGGCGACCCGTGCGCCAGCGCAGCGCCCACTCCTCGAGCCCGGACTCGAGCTCCCACATGGCTCCCTGCAGCATGCGGAAGTAGAGCCAGTAGTCCTCCCGGAACAGGGCGCCCAGAAGCTTCAGGAGATCCGCGATGTCGTCGTTCGGGCGCCGTGCGAGCAGGTAGAACTGGCCCTCGACGGTCTGCGCTCCCGGCGGCGGCTGCCACTCCTCGTCCTTCGGGTCGAGCATCACCTGCGCGCGGTCGCGCACCATCAGCACGATGGTCTCCGGGTCGAGTGCACGTGCCGCGCGCAGCAGGGTGTCGTCGCCCGCGTCCGACATGGCAACCAGCCAGTCCCGCAGCGTCTCGCGCTGGGGCACCAGGCCCTGCCAGCAGTCGAGATCGAAGCTGGTGACGAGCTGCTCGGGGGTGGCGTGCTCGAGGATCCAGCCGGCGTCGGCCAGGCCCACGGCCTTGGCGGTGAAGCAGAGCTCCGCCTCGGGGAGCAACGGAATCACGGCCTCGGGCTCGGGGGTCAGCTCGAGCACGCGCGCGCGCAGGCCGACTGGCGTGTCGCATACGAGGAAGACCTGCTCTTCCAGCGACAGCGCCGCGACGGCTCGCTGGGCCGCGTCCCGGTCGTCCCGCGCCGTGCGCAGGATGTCGCGAGATCGGGGGATCGGCGCCGGATTCGCGTCCAAGGGCCCCGCAGGCTAGCAGACGGGCGGTCGGCCCCTGGGCTGTCGCGCGAGTCCGGTGAGGAGTCCGGGCTAGAGTCGCCGTCGGCCATGGAGAGCCCCGGACCCAGCCTGGATCAGATCGCGCATCACCTGGAGCGCTACGAGCCCCGCCTCGTCGGGCGCCTGGAAGCCGCGCGCGCCGCAGTGGCGGTGATCCTGCACGACGCGAAGGACGGCCCGGAGCTGCTCTTCATCGAGCGGGCCCGTCACGAGAGTGACCCCTGGTCCGGCCACATGGCCTTTCCGGGCGGACGGGTCGACCCGGAGGACGGCGGCTCGACCCGCCGGGCCGCGGAGCGGGAGACGCGCGAGGAGGTCGGGCTGTCGCTCGATGGCGCCGTCCACCTGGGTCGCCTCGACGATCTCGAGGGACGACCGCGGCGCAACGACGGCCTCGTCATCTCCGCCCACGTGTTTCGGCTGGACGACCCCGACCCCCTCGATTGGAATCACGAGGTCG
>JANQSB010000105.1 GCA_028284295.1 Myxococcota bacterium
TCCACAACCAGCGTTACTGGCGGCGCGAGCCGGTGCTCGGGTTGGGCGTCGGAGCCTGGTCTTCGGACCCGCCGCGCGGCGGCGCGCCGTACGGGTCCCGCCGGCGGAATCCCCGCGGACTCGACCTCTACCTGGACCGCGTGCTGGCGGGAGGCGACCCCGCGGAGGCTGTCGAGGTGCCGGACGGAGCGACGGCCCGCGGCGAGGCGATCTTTCTCGGGCTCCGGACCCGGGAGGGGGTGGATGCTCTCGCCTTCCGCCGCTGCTTCGGAAGCTCGCCTCGCGAGCTCTGGGGGGCGGAGATCGAGGCGCTCGTCTCCGACGGGTTGCTGCTCGAGGGTGACGACGGGTCGCTCTGCCTGAGCGCGCGGGGCCGAATGCTCGCCGACCACGTCTGCAGCCACTTCGTCGAGGCCCCCGGGACCCGCTGATTCGTTGACGCCCACGGGGCCGGGTGGTATCCATGGTCGCGGTTTCATTGGGGTTTTCGTGAGAGTCCAAGCGGACGATCGGGACCGGGACGCACCCGTGCTGAGCGCGCGTCAGCAAAGCGTGCTGCGCGCGCTCGTGGCCTCGTACATCGGCGCCGCTGCGCCGGTCGGCTCCTCGACCCTCGCGAACCTGCTGAGCGCGCCCCTCTCCTCGGCGAGCGTTCGCAACACCCTGGCCGAGCTCTCGAGCCTCGGGCTGATCGCGAAGCCCCACGCCTCGGCGGGCCGGGTTCCGACCGAGGCCGGCATGCGCCACTTCGTCGATCACCTGCTCGATCCGGGCGAGGTGGAGCAGTACGAGCGCCGCAGCCTGGACCGCTCCTTCGACGACGTATCCGCCGACGACGCCATGCAGCTGGCGTCCCGGGTGCTCTCGGACCACACCCACCAGCTCGGCTTCGTGGTCGCGCCGCGGCTCGAGCGCCTGATCCTGACGCAGGTCAGCTTCGTGCGGCTCTCCACGGAACGGGTGCTCGCGGTGCTGGTGGATGCCGCCGGCCATGCACACCAGCGGGTTCTGGAGAGCCTCCCCGACTCGGGAGGGATCGATCAGGCCGAGCTCGACCGCATCTCGGCCGCGCTCTTGGAGCGGGTCGCGGGTCGCACCCTGCGGGAGGCCCACGAGCGCCTCGAACGGGAGGTCCGCTCGCTGCGGAATCGTGCAGGAAGGCTGCTCGACCGCGCGCTGCTGCTGGGGCTTCGCGCCGCCGAGGCCGCCATGGACGCGCCCAGCGAGAGCGACCTCGTGATCGCGACCCGACTGGCCCTGCTGGGCCAGCCCGAGTTCAGCGACCCCGAGCGGGTGCGCGAGCTGTTCGCAGCACTGGAGCGGGGCGAGCGTCTGGTCGATCTACTGGACGAGCTGTTGGAAGGAGAAGGTGTATCGGTGGCCCTGGGAGAGGAGCTCGATTCCCAGGGCCTGTCGGGCTGTGCGGTCGTGGCGGCTCCGTATGGAGACGCCGCCGGCATGCTCGGCGTGATCGGTCCGACTCGCATGGACTATGCGCGGATCATCCCGCTGGTGGGCTACTGCTCGCGGCTGGTGACCGACAAGCTCGCGACCGGGCACGAGACCAACCTCCCCCGATGAACCCACGGATTCCATGACGATCAGCGGCGACGACACAGACACGAGTCAGGAGCTTCCCGAGGAGGAGCCCTCCGGGGGCAGCCTCACGGCCAGCGCCGAGCTGGAGGAGGCGCTTCGTCAGGCCACCGAGTCGGTGGAGGCGCGCGAGCGGGAGTCCGACGCCGACTCGAAGTCGGGTTCGGCCGACAAGGTCCTGCTCGAGGCGCTCTCCGCGGAGCTCCAGAGCCTGAAGGAGACCTTCGAGGAGCTCGGCAAGGAGAAGTCCGAGCTGGAGGAGCGACACCTCCGACTCCAGGCCGAGTTCGAGAACTTCCGTCGGCGCGGGCTCAAGGAGCGGCAGGAAGCGCACAACTTCGGCCACCAGAATCTCGTCAAGGATCTCCTTCCCACGGTCGATAACCTGGAACGCGCCATTGTGGCTTCTTCGGAAGGCAGTGGCGGCGAGGACTTGCAGGCGCTCCTGCAGGGCATCGAGCTGGTGCAGCGGGAGTTCCTCGGCGTTCTCGGCAAACACGGAGTGGTGAAGATCGAGGCAGACCAGAGACCTTTCGATCCCGCGGTGCACGAGGCGATGTCGCAAGCCGTCGACGACAGCGTGCCGGAGGGAACGGTGGTCACGGTCCTCGAAGAGGGATATCAGCTCAAGAACCGGATGCTTCGGCCCTCGCGGGTGATCGTGTCGAAGAAGAGCGAAGGGCGAGGACCAGGACAGGGCGCGGGGTCGGCCGGCAGCGCGGGCGAGTCGGGCGAGAACTAGCGGGGTGACACCGGACGGTCCCCCCGGCGAGGCAAGGGGGGGCGATCTGGATGGGCAAGGTCATCGGCATCGACCTGGGCACCACCAATTCCTGTGTGGCGGTGATGTCCGGTGGCGAATCCGAGGTGATCGCCAACTCGGAAGGCTCGCGCACCACGCCCTCGATGGTCGGCTTCACCGAGTCCGGTGAGAAGCTCGTCGGGCAGATCGCCAAGCGCCAGGCGGTCACGAACCCCCAGCGGACCGTCTTCGCCTGCAAGCGGCTCATCGGTCGCAAGTTCGACGCGGCCGAGGTCGAGAGCTTCGCGTCGATCGCGCCCTTCGAGATCGCCGCCGCCGACAACGGCGATGCCTGGGTGAAGATCGACGACCGGAACTGCTCGCCGCAGGAGATCGCGGCGATGGTCCTCACCAAGATGAAGGACACCGCGTCGGAGTACCTCGGCGAGGCCGTCGAGGACGCGGTCATCACGGTTCCGGCCTACTTCAACGACGCCCAGCGCCAGGCCACCAAGGAGGCCGGGACGATCGCGGGGCTCAACGTCCTGCGGATCATCAACGAGCCGACGGCCGCCGCGCTCGCCTACGGGATCAACGACCAGGAGAACCAGAAGCTCGCGGTCTTCGATCTCGGCGGCGGCACCTTCGATATCTCGATCCTCGAGATCGGCGACGGCGTCTTCGAGGTCAAGTCGACCAACGGCGACACCTTCCTCGGAGGCGAGGACTTCGACAACATCATCGTCGAGCACCTCGCGCAGCACTTCCAGGACGACACCGGCATGAACCTGCGGGAGGACGCGATGGCCCTGCAGCGGCTGAAGGAAGCCGCCGAGCGGGCCAAGCACGAGCTCTCCTCCTCGGGCGAGACCGACGTGAACCTGCCCTTCATCGCGGCGGACGACGAGGGCCCCAAGCACCTGGTGCTCTCCCTCGACCGCGCCCAGCTGGAAGAGTGGGTCGCCGAGCTCATCGACAAGCTCCAGGAACCCTGCGACACGGCGCTCGAGGACGCGGGGATCTCCAAGTCCGAGCTCGATCAGGTGATCCTGGTCGGCGGCATGACGCGCATGCCGCGGGTTCGCGAGAAGGTCGAGGAGATCTTCGGGCGCGAGCCCCACAAGGGCGTCAACCCCGACGAGGTGGTCGCCATCGGCGCGGCCGTGCAGGGCGGTGTCATCACGGGCGAGGTCGAGGACGTCCTGCTGCTCGACGTCACGCCGCTCTCGCTGGGTGTCGAGACCCAGGGCGGCGTGTTCACCAAGATCATCGAGAAGAACACGACCATCCCCACCACGAAGAGTCAGGTCTTCTCGACCACCGAGGACAACCAGGACGTCGTTCGCATCCACGTCCTGCAGGGCGAGCGCGAGATGGCGGCCGACAACATGACCCTCGGCCGCTTCGAGCTCGTCGGCATCCCGCCGGCACCCCGCGGCGTGCCGCAGATCGAGGTCAGCTTCGTCATCGACACCGACGGCGTGGTCAACGTCGCGGCCAAGGACCTGGGGACCGGGAAGTCCCAGAGCATCGTGGTGACGGCCAGCAGCGGCCTCTCCGAGGACGACGTCGAGCGCCTGGTCGGGGAGGCCGAGACCTCGAAGGAAGAGGACGTGGCGCGCCGTCAGCTGGTCGACCTGCGGAACAAGGGAGACGGTCTCGTCTACTCGACGGACCGGACCCTCGAGGAGTTCGCGGAGCACATCGACGACGAGGAACGGAAGAGCATCGAGGACTGCCTGGCGAAGACCCGGGAGGCCATGGCGGGCGAGGACGTGGAGCTCCTGAAGGCCGCCGTTGACGAACTCTCGGGCCTTACCTACCAAATGACCGAGCGGCTCTACGCGGTCCTGGGGGGCGATTCAGGCTGATCCGGTGGCCTCGGTCCCGGGCCCGCCCACCCACCTCCGTGAACGACCCGGCTCACCTTCCCTCGCCCGATCTCTTGCGCCCGACCCCTCACGCCCGGTCCCGGCGTAGCTCTCCGGCCCCAGGAACGCACTCTTGAGCAAGCGCGACTACTACGAGGTCCTCGGGGTCGAGCGAGGCGTAGAGGAGGCCGCGCTGAAGCGCGCCTACCGGCAGCTGGCTCTCGAGTGCCACCCCGACCGCAATCCCGACGATCCGGCGGCGGAAGAACGCTTCAAGGAGATCTCCGAGGCCTACGCGGTCCTCTCCGACCCCGAGAAGCGCTCCCGCTACGACCGCTTCGGTCATCAAGGCGTCGGTGCCGGCCAGCCGGGCGGTATGGACTTCGGGGATCTCGGCGGCTTCACGGACCTCTTCAACGACCTCTTCGGCGACATCTTCGGGGGTGGCGGAGGTGGCTTCGGGCGCCGCTCGCGGGGACGCGCCCAGCGCGGTGCGGACCTCCGGTACAACCTCGAGATCGAGCTCGGGGAGGTCCTGACGGGCCGCGAGGCGTCGATCAAGATCCCCAAGATGCGCACCTGCGAGACCTGCACGGGCAGCGGGGCGCGCGAGGGCACGACGGCGCAGACCTGCGAGCGCTGCCGCGGCCTCGGCCAGATCGCGTTCCAGCAGGGCTTCTTT
>JANQSB010000107.1 GCA_028284295.1 Myxococcota bacterium
ACCGGAGCGACCTTCCGCGTACGCGCCGGCGACGGGACTCTGGTCGAGGAGCGGGTCGGTGCCGGAGAGCGCCGTCCCCTCGCGGTGACCCTGCCCCCGGAGCTCGACGCCGATCTCGTGCTCGAGATCGCCCGGGACGGCGGCGGCCCGGGCGCGGCGCACTGGGTGGACCCGGCCTTCCAGCGGGCCGAGCCGCGCTCCATCGACCGGAGCGGCACCGGCTGGAACGTCCTGCTGATCACCTCGGATACGACCCGCAGCGATGAGCTCGCCTGCTATGGCGGCCCGGTCCCGGCCCCGTCCATCTGCGGACTGCAGGCGGAGGGCGTCCGATTCAGCGAGCTGCACTCGGTGGCCTTCGGCACCCTGCCCTCCCACGTCTCGCTGATGAGCTCGCGGCACGCACGGGGTCACGGCGTTCACGTCAACGGCAGCGTTCTCGAGGGCGACCTGCCGCTGCTCGCGGAGCAGCTTCGCGACCGCGGCTATGCGACGGCCGCCTTCGTGAGCAGCGTCGTCCTGGACCCGCGCCTGGGACTCGCCCGCGGCTTCGACTCCTACGACGGGCCGCCCCGGCAGCGGCGCGCGGACGTCACGGTCTCGCTCTTCGAGGACTGGCTGGCTCGCGACCCCGGAGAGCCCTTCTTCGCCTGGGTCCACCTCTTCGACGCCCACCAGCCCTACCGACCGCCGGCGCCGGTCGCGGCCCCGTGGCTCGAGGAGCTGCCGCCGAGCGACGTCGAGGCGGTGGACGAGCTCGTCGCCCGACTGCCGAACCCGCGCCGCGCCCGGGGCTTCGTGACCGGGTCGCTGATCGCCGACGCTTCACCCCGGGACCTGCCGCGCGTCGAGGCCGTGGCCCGGGCCCGCTACCGGGCGGAGATCGACTTCGTCGATCGACAGGTGGATCGTCTGCTGCAGGGACTCGCGGCGCGCGACCTCGCGGACCGGACCCTGGTCGTCTTCACGGCCGATCACGGCGAGAACTTCCTCGACCGGGGTGCCTACATGGCCTTCGACCACGCGGGGCTCCACGGCGAGGTCACGCGACTCCCCACCCTGATCCGCATGCCCGGCACGGCCGGCGGGCGGGTGGACGACGGTCTCGCCAGCAGCCTGGACCTCCCGGTCACGATCCTGGCGGCGCTGGGCTTCGAGGTTCCGGACGGCTGGCGCGGACGCGACCTGCTGGCTCCGAACGCCGAGCCCCGGGAACACGTCGTCATGGAGGGATCCGACGAGAACGAGATCGCGGTCCGCACCGACCGCTGGCTCTACCGTCGCTCCCGGTCCGCCGACAACCCGACCCGCACGCGTAATCTCGGCTTCGCACCGGGACGACCGGTCCAGCTCTTCGACCTGATGGAGGACCCGGACGAGCGGCAGGATCTGCATGCCGACGCACACCCTGCCCTCGACGCCCTGGGCGCGGTGGCCGACGACTTCCTGACCGGCGAGGCCGGCGCCACGGCCGCACCGCTCCTGGACCCGGCACACGTCGAGGCCCTCGAAGCCCTCGGCTACATCGACGACTCGACGGAAGCGCCCGACGAGCCGGGCGGAGGCGACGCGCGCTGACGACGCGCGCGGGCTAGGAGGCGCTGGGCGGGCTCAGCACGGCGCGACAGACGCGGTCCGACTCCGAGTAGCCGTTGCCGGTCCGGATCGAGCGCTCCATGCACAGCTCGTAGGTGAGCACCGTCTGGCGCTTGGTCTCCTCGACGACCTCGGGCTCCGTCTCGTCCTCGTCGCGCCAGACCTCCTCCTGCGCGGGCTCGGGCTCGGCTTCGGCGGTCTCCATGGGTGCCGGCGCCGGCGCCTCCTCCACGGGAGCGGGATCGGCCGTCAGGACGGGAATCGAGTCGATGGGCTGCGCGGGCGCCGCACCGGCGTCGACGACTCCCTCGCTGGCCAGGCCTTCGCGGGTCAGCTCGAGATGGTCGTTCGTGAGGACGGTCGGTCCCTCGGCTTCCTGGGCCGTGACGGGCCCGGCGACGAGCAGCACGGCCGCGGCCGCCAGGAGCAGCGTGTATCGATCGTAGGAAGACAGCTTCGACATCATCGGCACCTTCTTGAACAGCTCCCGAAGAGCTTGCGAGCGTGTGGATATACCCATACACGTGGTCGCGAGATTTGTGAAGTGTCATCGGGCGCTTGGCGACGATCGGCCCCTGGGGGCCAAGTTGCGCATGTCTCGCCGCCTACTCCTCCGACGCCGGCTCCGGCCCCAGCGCGGCCTCGATCTCGGGCTCCGAGAGGCCCGCCTCGGCCAGGACCGCGCGCGAGTCCCCGCCCAGGACGGGCGCAGCCGCGTCGCTGCGAAGGTCGTGGCCGGACATCCGCAGGGGAGCGGCCAGCGAGCGGAAGCTGCCGGCAGTCGGATGGACGACGGTCTGGAAGGCTCCGGCCGCCTCGGCTGCCGACTCGTCCACCGCCTCCTCCAGGGTCAGCACCGGGGCCCAGATCAGCCGGTACTGCGACAGCGCCGTGCGCCACTCGTCGAGAGTCCGCTCCCCGATCCGCTCGGCGAGCCGCGCCGTCAGCTCCTCGCTGTTGCGGTAGCGGGAGGCGGCTCCCGCGAAGCGCTCCTCTTCGGCCAGCGTGTCGAGTCCCAGGGCCTTGCAGAGAATCGGCCAGTAGCGATCGGACTCGATCATCACGAGGAAGATCCAGCGGTCGTCCCGGGTCCGGTAGTGGTTCCACAGCGGGTTGCGGGGCCGACTGCGGTCGTGCTTCGGGGGTGCCTGCCCGGTCGCCAACGCGTGGGAGGCATCGTTGCCCTGGATGTAGAGACCCACATGCATCAGGTTGACGTCGATCACCTGGCCCTCGCCCCCGGCATCCCGGACCCGCAGGGCGGCCAGCACCCCCGTCACGACCGAGAGGGCCAACGCATGGTCGCCGACCCCCGGGCGCAGGAAGGAGGGCGGCACGTCGCGGTCCCGCATCGTGTCCATGAAGCCGGTCCGCGCCCAGTAGGCCGTGTAGTCGAATGCCGGCTCGTCCGCCTCGGCGCCGTCCGGCCCGTAGCCGCTGACCCGGGCACAGATCAGCTCCGGTCGCTCTGCGCGCAGGCTCTCGGGATCGAGGCCGTACTTCTTCTGCCTGGCCGGAAGCATGTTCGTGAGCACCACGTCGGCTCGATCGACCAGCGCCAGCAGCGCGTCGCGGGCCGGCTCGCGCGTCAGGTCGAGGGTCAACGACTGCTTGCCGCGATTGTCCATCTGGAAGTGCGGCGCTTCCGAGAAGTCGTGGCGGATGCCGGACATGCGCGGAACGGAGTGGCGATAGATCTCGCCGCCCGGCACCTCGACCTTCACGACCTCGGCTCCCAGGTCCCGCAGCAGCGCACCGGCAGCCGGTGCCGCGACGAAGCTGGCGATCTCCACGACGCGAATTCCCTCGAGCGGTGCGGTCATGACGGCAGGACTCCGGATGGGTGGGGGTGGGCGGGCGCGGGGCCTGCGCCGATCAGCAGAAGCGGTTGACCCAGTTCTCGAGGGCCTCCTGTCGACCCGACCGCGGACGCGGGTCGAGTCCGCGCTCCAGGGCTTCGTCGGCGAGCTTCTCGAGATCGGATCGTCCTCCCAGGATCGCCTGACCCAGGCCTTGGGACCACCCGGCGTAGCGTTCTTCGATGCGACGCGTGAGCTCTCCGTCCTCCGCCATCGCCGCGGCCGCCAGGAGCCCCCGAGCCAGGGTGTCGACCCCGCCGACGTGGGCGTGGAAGAGGTCCAGGGGATCCACGGACTGCCTTCGGAGCTTGGCATCGAAGTTGAAGCCGCCCGTTCCCAGGCCGCCGGCGTCCAGGATCGTGTGGAAGGCCAGGGCCAGCTCGAGCACGCTGTTCGGGAACTGGTCGGTGTCCCACCCGAGCTGCGGGTCGCCCCGGTTCACGTCGACGCTGCCCAGGATGCCGTTCGCCGCCGCATAGGCGAGCTCGTGCTGGAAGCTGTGCCCCGCCAGGGTCGCGTGGTTGACCTCGATGTTGACCCGGATCTCGTTCTCGAGTCCGTGCGCGAGCAGGAAGGCGTGCACCGCCGCGCAGTCGAAGTCGTACTGGTGCTTGGTGGGCTCCATGGGCTTCGGCTCGATCAGGATGGTTCCCGGGAAGCCGATCTTGTGCTTGTGCTCGACCACCAGGGTGAGGAAGCGCGCCAGCTGCTCGGCTTCGCGCCGCAGGTCGGTGTTGAGCAGCGTGTCGTAGCCTTCGCGTCCACCCCACAGCACGTAGTTCTCGCCGCCGAGACGGTGGGCGGCCTCGAGCGCGTCCCGCACCTGTGCGGCCGCGCAGGCGAAGACCTCGGGGTCCGGGTTCGTGGCCGCTCCGGCTGCGTAGCGGGGATGACCGAACAGGTTCGCGGTGCTCCACAGCAGCTGGACGCCCGTCCGCTCCATGGCGACCTCCGCGCGGTCGAGCATGTGCATCAGGTTGTCCCGGCTGGCGGCCAGGGTCTCGGCCTCGGGAGCCAGGTCTCGATCGTGGAAGGTGAAGTAGGGTGCGCCGAGCTTGTCGAAGAACTCGAAGGCCACGTCCAGCTTGCGCTCCGCCAGGGCGAGCGGGTCTACGTCACCGAACCAGGGCCTCTCGAAGGCACCCGCGCCGAAGACGTCGTCGCCGGGCCAGCAGAACGAGTGCCAGTAGCAGACGGCGAAGCGCAGGTGCTCCCGCATGGGCTTGCCGAGCACCGGCCGGTCCGCCTCGTAGTAGCGATACGCGAGCGGGTCCCGTCCGTCCGGCCCCTGGAAGGGCACGCGCTCGATCTCCGGAAAGAAGGGGCTCGAGGACTCCGTCATTCGCCAGGCTCCGACTCGGGAAACGAGCTCCGCAGGGTGGGATAGAGCGCGCGGTAGCGCTCGTAGCGTCTTCCGAGACGTTCCCTCAGCAGCGGGTCGACCTCCACCACGCGCTCGACCGGCGGCGGCGCACACAGCTCGGCCGCAGAGGCGTCGCCGAGTGCCAGCCGGCCGAGGCGCGCCGCGCCCCGTGCGGGCCCGACGTCCGCACCCGCGATCCGCTCCAGGGGACGACCCAGCGCCGCCGCCAGGACGCGTCCCCAGGCATCGCTGCGCGCTCCGCCGCCGATCCACGACAGCCGTCCGATGCGGGTCCCCGTCGCGAGCAGCGCATCCTGGCCGTCGGCCAACGCGAACGCGACGCCTTCGAGCACCGATGCCACCAGCTCGCCCGGGCCCGTGTCGTGGCTCAGCCCGAAGAAGACCCCCTGGGCGCGGGGGTCGTCGTGGGGGGTCCGTTCACCGGAGAGATAGGGGAGGAAGAGCGGGACCGACCCGTCGAAGCGAGCGTCCTTCACGACCGGCTCTGCCCGCTCGACGGCGCTCGGCTCGTCGCGTGCGCCCACCAGCCGCGACACCCAGGAGAGGCAGCTCGCTGCGCTCAGGATCACCGACATCTGGTGCCAACGCTCCGGGAGTGCATGGCAGAAGGCGTGGACGGCACGCTCGGGATCCGGCGCGAAGGCATCGCCCGCCACGAAGTAGACCCCCGAGGTCCCGAGCGAGAGGGATGCAGCTCCGGGCTCGACGATGCCGGCGCCGATGGCTCCCGCGGCCTGGTCTCCCGCACCCCCCGCGACGACGACTCCGCCCCCCATCCCCCAGGCGCGAGCCCACTCCGCCCGCAGCTGGCCACTGGGCTCGCTGCCCTCGTGGAGGCGCGGCATCGCGTCCAGCCCCAGCCCGCAGGCCTCCACGAGTTCGGCCGACCAGCTGCGGGCGGCCACGTCCAGCCACAGGGTCCCGGATGCATCCGAGGCGTCGGTCGCGTGCTCTCCCGTCAGCCGCAGGCGAAGCCAGTCCTTGGGAAGCAGGACTCGACGCACCGCCGCGAAGCAGTCGGGCTCGTGCTCCGCGAGCCACACGAGCTTCGGGGCCGTGAAGCCGGGCATCGCCCGATTGCCGCTGATGCGGCGAAGCGAGGGGACCCGTCTCTCGAGCTCCCGGCAGGCGGCCGCACTGCGACCGTCGTTCCAGAGGATGGCGGGCCGCAGCACGCGGTCCCGATCGTCGAGCAGGGTCGCTCCGTGCATCTGACCCGAGAGGCCGATCGCGCGCACCGCCGCCAGAGCCGCCGGGGAGCGTTCGCGCAGCGCAGCGATCGCCGCGACGGTCGCCTGCCACCAGTCCTCCGGGTCCTGCTCCGACCACAGGGGACGCGGCCGGCTGACGTCGAGCGGAGCGCTCGCCTGATCGACGAGGGTGCCGGCCTCCGACAGGATCAGCGCCTTGACGCTCGACGTCCCCAGGTCGATCCCGAGGCTGCAGTCTCCTGCGCGATCCCGCGCCGTCATCTCGCGATTATCCCCTGCCCCTGCCCTTCGGCAACACCTCGCCGAGTGCGTCGGAGAGGATCCCGAGCAGCATGTCCACCTCGCCCGCAGACACCGTCAGCGCCGGCATCAGCCGGATCCGGTCGGGTCTCGGCGCGTTCACGAGAGCGCCGCGGTCGAAGCAGGCGGCGGCCACCTCGGCGGCACGAGGCAAAGGGAGCTTCAGAGCCAGCAGGAAGCCGCGACCTTCCACACCGTGGCAGCGGTGTCGGCGCGCCCGCTCCTCGAGGCCCCTCCGGAGCCGGGCCGCGACCTTCGCCCGGGCCGCCGCGAACGAGGGGTCGACGAGCTTCTCGAGCACGCGGAGACCGACGGCCGCCATCAGCGGGTTGCCCGCATGGGTTCCGCCCTGGTCGCCGGGGTCGAAGCAGCAGACCTCTTCGCGAGCCAGCAGCGCCGACAGGGGGACGCCGCTCCCGAGCCCCTTGCCCAGGGT
>JANQSB010000111.1 GCA_028284295.1 Myxococcota bacterium
GCCGGAGCCTCGAGCTGGCGCAGCAGGCGGGCGACGCGCTCGGGGCCGAGCAGGCCCGCGCGGGAATGGCCCGGGCGGCGCTCGCTGCGAGCGATGCGACCACCGCGCGCACCGCGCTCGACGCCGGCAGCGCCGGGATCGAGGCGCTGCCGCCGAGCGACGCGAAAGCGCGACTCTGGATCCACGTCGGGAGCACCTGGCAGCGGCTCGCCGAAACGACCGACCCGCCGAATGCGGAGGCGCTGCGACGCGCGGCCGCCGCCTGGCAGGCCGCGCACGAGGTCGCCGTGGCGGTGGGCTCACGGGAGTCTGCCTCCTGGTCCCTCGGCCACCTGGGGGCGCTCGAAGAGCGCTACGGCGATCCCGAGCAGGCCGTGGTCCTGACCCGACGTGCCATCGCGAGTGGCCAGCCGCTGGGAGCCCCCGAGCTCGACTACCGCTGGCAGTGGCAGCTGGCACGCCTGCATCGGCGGCTGGACGACGACGCGGCCGCCCTCGTCGACTACCGGCGCGCCGTCGCGGCGCCCGACGAGATGCGCGCCGACAACGCCGCGACGGGGCTCGACTTCGGCCGCGCCGTCGAGCCCGTCTACTACGGGCTCGTCGACCTGCTCCTGCGACGCGCCGCGGATGCGGCGGCACAGGAGCCGCGCGTGGCCCTGCTCACCGAGGCCCGGGACGAGCTCGAGAAGCTCAAGTCCGCCGAGCTGACCGAGTACTTCCAGGACGAGTGCGTCGCGCCCGACGCCCGCACCTCCGCAACCGCCATCGCCGGGGCGGCGGTCATCTATCCGGTGGTCCTGCCCGACCGGACGGAGCTGCTGCTGAGCGGAACCGGTGAACTCACGAGCGTGATCGTCGATGCGCCGCGCGAGTCGCTGGACGCCACCGTGCGCAGCTTCCGCGAGTCCCTGCCCCTGCGGACCAGCCGCGCCTATCGCCGCCAGGCCGCCGCCCTCTACGACCTGCTGATCCGCCCCATCGAAGACCGGGTGCTCGCTCCGGAGATCGACACCCTGGTCTTCGTCCCGGGCGGGTCGCTGCGCACCATCCCCATGGCGGCCCTCTACGACCGCGAGACGCGGGAATTCCTGATCGAGAAGCGGCCCGTCGCCGTGATTCCAGCCCTGACCCTGACCGAGCCGCGCAGCCTCGACCGCGAGAAGGTGAACACCTTGCGCGCGGGGCTGACCGAGGGCGTCCAGGGCTTCACCCCGCTGGAAGCCGTCGGCTCGGAGCTGGAGGCCGTGCAGGAGGTCTTCGGCGGCCGCGCGCTCGTCAACGCCGACTTCGTCCAGCCGGAGGTCGCGAGCACCCTGGGCGCCGAGTCGTTCGGCATCGTGCACATCGCCACCCACGGTCAGTTCAGCGCGCGCGCGGAGGACAGCTTCCTCCTCACCTGGGACGGGCGCATCGACCTGACCGAGCTCAGCCAGCTCGTCGAGAGGACCCGCTACCAGGAGGAGCCCATCGAGCTGCTGACCCTGTCGGCCTGCGAGACCGCAGTGGGCGACGATCGCGCGGCGCTGGGGCTCGCGGGCGTCGCGGTGCGCGCCGGCGCGCGCAGCGCCCTCGCCACGCTGTGGACCGTCAACGACCAGGCGTCTGCGGACCTGGTGGCGGAGTTCTACCGGCAGCTGGCCGAACCGGGCACCTCGAAGGCCCAGGCCCTGCAGCGCGCCCAGCTGTCCCTGCTCGAGACGCGGACCTATCGGCACCCGGGCTACTGGGCCGCATTCCTCATGATCAGCAACTGGATGTAGGAGCCGTCTTGGCCGAGGGCTCCTCGCGCACGCCCCTGCGGATCAGCGAGCGCACGGCTCGTGGACTCGCCGTCGTCGGATGCGCCGTCGTCGTCTCCGGGGCGGTGGTGGGCCTGCGCGCGGTCGGCTTCCTCGAACGGATGGAGCTGGCCGCCTACGACCACTACGTCCGCCTCACCCATCAGGGACCGGAGTTGGGCGATCGCGTGCTCGTCGTGACGGTCACCGAGGAGGACATCCAGACCCTGGGGCAGTGGCCCATGTCCGACGGACTGATGGCCCAGGTGATCGAGAAGCTGACCGCCCACGGGCCGCGGGCCATCGGCTTCGACATCTACCGGGACCTCCCGGTGGCCCCCGGGAGCGAGCACTTCGACGAGGCGCTGCTCGCGCATCCCCGCGTCGTCTGGATCACCAAGTACGCGGACGGTCGGAGCCGCGGCGTGCCGCCGCCCCGTGTGCTGCGGGAGGTCGACCATCCGGAGTACCGGGCCGGCTTCAACGATCTCATCGTCGACGTCGACGGCCTGGTCCGGCGGGGCCTGCTCTTCATGGACGACGACCGGGGCGGGACCGGCTGGTCCTTCCCGCTACTGCTCTCGCTCTACTACCTGTCCGACGAGGGCATCAGCCCCGAGCCCGATCCCGACGACCCGGACTGGATGCGATTCGGCGAGACCACCTTCACCCCGCTCGGCCCGAACGGGGGCGCCTACGTGGGCACCGACGCACGCGGCGTCCAGTTCCTGGCCGACTACCGGCGCGCCCCCGTGCACTTCCCGACCCTCGGCCTGATCGAGATGCTGGGCGCGGGCGAGGAGCTGCACGAGCTGGTCTACGGACGCATCGTCGTGCTCGGTGTCGTCGCCAGCAGCGAGCCCGACTTCTTCTACATCCCCTTCGAGCGCGACGGCACCACCGAGGTGCCGGGCGTCGTCCTGCACGCCTACCTGGCCAGCCAGATCATCCGCTACGCGCTGGGCGAGGACACGCCGATCCGGCTGCTCCCCGACGGCGCGGAGGCCCTGGCCATCGCGGCCTTCGCGCTGGTGGGGTCGCTGCTCGGGCTGGTCTCCAGCTCTGCGGGACGCTTCACCGCGATCGCCGCCATCACCGTTCCCGGGCTGTGGGCGACCGGCTATCTCGGTCTGTCCCAGGGATGGTGGATCCCCGTGGTCCCGGCCGCCGTCGCCTGGGCGCTGTCGGGAACCGCGGTGACCGCCTATCTCGCGGGGCGCGTGCGCGCCGAGCGCGCCGAGCTGATGCACCTCTTCTCACGACACGTCGCGAAGGAGGTCGCCGAGGACGTCTGGAACCGCCGCGACGAGTTCATGGCCGGCGGACGCCCCCAGCCCGTTCGGCTCACCGCCACCGTGCTGTTCGTCGACATGAAGGGCTACACGGGCAAGGCCGACTCCCTCGATCCCAGCGACCTGATGCTGTGGCTCAACGACTACCTGGAGCTGCTCTCCCAGGACATCATGAACGCGGGCGGTCTGATCGACGACTACTTCGGCGACGGCATCATGGCGGCCTTCGGGCTGCCGGTGCCCCGGGCCGGCGACGACGAGATCCGTGACGACGCGGTCGCGGCGGTCTCCTGCGCGCTCTCCATGGAGCGGTCGGTGCGTCACATGAACGAGAAGTGGCGCCCCAGGGGGTACCCCAACATCGGGATCCGGGTCGGGCTGGCCACCGGCGTGATGGTCGCGGGCACCATCGGCAGCGCGGAGCGCATGAAGTACAGCATCGTGGGGGACGTCGTGGTCACCGCGCAGCGCCTCGAGAGCCTGGACGACTCCGACCACGACTTCGACGCGGAGCCGCTGCGCGTCCTGATCGGCCCGGAGACACTCGAATGGGTCAAGGACGCGTTCGAGATCCGCGAGCACGGCCAGGTGGTCCTCAAGGGGCGGTCGGAGCCCGTGGCTGTGAACCGGGTCACAGGGTTGTTGCGGGCACCGGAGGCCGGCGGCCGATAGACTTCTCGAACCTGGAGGTCCGACCATGCGTCAGCCCATGACCGAGAAGTCCCGTTCGATCTTCGTTAGTGCGGCCTGCTGCGCCGCCGTATCGCTCGCCCTGGCTCTTCCCGCGGGTGCCGAGACCAGTGCCGAGGAGGCCAAGGCCTCCCAGGCCAAGCAGACGGCCTCGGCCAGCGCGCCGGCCCTGCGCCTTCCGATCTACAAGCCCCCCAGGGTGGGCAAGCCCGCCCGCACCGTGGGCGGAGGCTCGCGTGGACCGGGAGACGGCATCCCGGAGCTCTACGTGCTGGTGCCCAACCACGTAGGCCAGACCGCTTCCGAGCAGCCGGCGCTCTTCTGGTTCATCGACGAGCTGCCCGCCGAGCCGATGCGCGTCGACTTCACCTTGCTCGACGAGGACGGCATCGACCCGATCGTGCAGGTCACGCTGCCGGCCATCACGCGCGCGGGCATCCACCGGATCGACCTCGCGCAGTACGGCGTGAAGCTGCAGCCCGGCGTCGAGTACGAGTGGTCGGTGTCGCTCGTCCCGGACGAGAAGGCGCGCGCCAAGGACATCGTCGCCAGCGGCTTCATCGACCGCGTGGAGAAGCCGAGCGGCATCGACAGCGAGCTCGCCGAGAGCGACCACAAGGCCTCCGCGGTCTACGTGTTCGCGTCCCGCGGCCTGTGGTACGACGCACTGACCGCCATCGACGAGCAGATCGAGAAGCAGCCCGGCGACGCCGAGCTGTCGCAGATCCGCGCCGCCCTGCTGCGTCAGGTCGGTCTCGAGACGGTGGCGGAGCGCTCGCTCTAGGCCCGCCTGGCACCAGCGCGTTCCCGGCGCCCTTCCCCGAATCCCGGGGAGGGGCGCTCGGCGTTTCGGGCGCCGCGCCCGGCCAGCCCGATCCCCGGAGAGCTAGAAGGCCACCACCCGGATCCCCAGGTGGAAGCCGTCCTCCTGGAAGTTGTTGACGACGCTGGGCTGGTCCTTCAAGGGGTGCGCCCAGTACGCGTAGGCGGACACGCGGTCGCTGAAGTCGTAGAGCAGGCCCAGGCCGGTGCTGTAGAGGGTGTCGGAGCGCGAGAGGTCCTCGGGACGGTTGTCGTCCCAGCCGTGCCCCGCGTCGAAGAAGGTCGCCAGTCGCACGTCTCCCCAAGCGCTGCGCAGCAGCGGGATCCGCAGCTCGCCCGACACGATCCAGGCGTTGTCGCGCACCGCGTAGTTCTCCTCGTAGCCCCGCACCGTGCGGACGCCTCCCACCGCGATCTGCTCGAGGGAGAGCAGGGGGTCGTCGCTCAGCTGGACGTCGCCGCGGAAGACGAACTCGCTCTGCAGCAGCGCATCGGGCAGGCGATGCGACCACTGGAGCTGGCCCAGCCAGGTGACGAAGCGGCCGTCCGGGTCCGTCTTGGCGGCGGTGTCGTCGTCGGTGGCGTTCCAGATCTTGAAGCCCGTGCTGAGGAGCGAGCGGACGGCCAGCACGTTGCGCGGCGTCCGCCAGCTGCCTTCGGCCGAGAAGCGGAAGACGCTCACGTTGGCGCGACCGTTCTTGGGCCCCGGTCGGAAGGAGAAGCGACTGCCCGACAGCCAGGTCTGGCTCTTGCGCCGCTCGAACAAGACGCCCACGTCGAGGCGCAGGCTGGGCGTGTGGACCACGGGCTGGTTCAGGCCGAGACCGCCCGTCCAGGTCTCGGCTTCGATGTCCGCGCTGTCGAAGGGCGAGCGGACGATCTCGCTCTTCGTGTGCCGGAAGCGGGCGAGGAGGGTGGTCTCCCAGGGCGTGATCGGAAAGCCGTAGCGGACCTCCTGGGCGAGCAGCCCCTCGGCGAAGTCGAAGCGCGTCCACAGCCGATCCGAGAAGCCCGTCGCGCTGCGGGTCTCCGCGTAGAGCCGGCCGCGCAACTCGCCGATGCCGGGCGGATTGTCGTTGGCGACGATGCCGCGCACGCCGAAGGGGCTGCGCTCTTCGAGGGTGAGCTCGAGCACGTCCTCGCCCGGCCGCGGGCCCGGCTGCAGACGACCGGCGACCCGCTCGATGTCGGGCTCCTGCAACAGCACCTGCAGCTGCGCCTCCAGGTCCTGCATGCGGACGGGGGTGGAAATCGCAGCCAGCAGCCTGCGCTTCAGGTAGCTGCTGCGATGCCAGCGGTTGCCCTCGAGCACCACGTCCACGAGCCGGGCCTCGACGGCCCGCACCACGAGCACCCCCCCTTCGAGGTCCTGGTCGGGAATCGTCGCACCCGAGCTCAGGTAGCCTTCGCTCTGGTACAGCCGGGTGATGGCGAGCGTGAGGTCCTGCAGGTCGCTCGAGGCGATCTCGCGTCCCGCGAAGGGCTCGGTGATCTCGGCCAGCTCGGCGTCGCTGAAGACCGTGCTGCCCTCGACACGGACCTCCGCGACGAAGACGAGCAGCCCGCTCGCGAGCGGATCGGCCCCGGGACGCGGCGGAGGCGGCGCGGGGAGCTCCAGGGGAACACGCTCTGGCGCCTCGGGCACGTCGAGCGACGGACGCTCGTCGGCCGGGCGGTCGATCGCCTGGGCCCCGGCGTGCCCCGCGGCCAGCAG